>JBKBIY010000004.1:0-23513 GCA_046294045.1 bacterium
TTCCTGGTAATTGATATCCAACTATTTCTTCAGCTAAGATAGCGGAGTTTATTAATTTTTCTAAGTCAATATTTGTTTCAATTCCTAAAGAGTTAAGTAGATATACCGTATCTTCGGTAGGGATGTTACCTGCTGCCCCAGGGGCAAAAGGGCACCCTCCTAAACCACCTATTGAACAATCCACATAATCTATCCCTTCACTTATAGCCACTAATAAATTAACCATTCCAATACCCCTGGTATCATGAAAATGAGCAATAAAATCAACTTCAGGATACTTTTCCTTTAGGATGTTTACATAAGCATATACCTGATGAGGTAGAGCCTCCCCTGTAGTATCTGCAAGCATAACACTTTTTATACCATTTGAACTCCAAAAATCTACAATTTCCAAAACTTTTTCAAGATCTACCTCTTTTTGTATAGGGCATCCAAAAGCAGCTGATACACCACCTTCCAAAGTAATCCCATTATCAACGCATAATTTTATCATTTTAAGGGCCTCATTCATAGATTCTCTTATTGTTCTGTTATTATTCCTTTGATTAAGAGCTTCGGAGGCAAAAATAGTGGTATTCAAATATTTTACCTGATTCTCTATTGCTTTCATCATTCCTTTAACATTAAGCACTAAACAAGCATAAATAACATCTGGATTTTTATCTATACTTTTTAATACTTCTTCCGCATCTGCTAAATTAGGTACCAACTTGGGATTAACAAAAGAAGTAACCTCTATGTATTTTATACCCGTTTGAATTAGAGAATTTATAAGTTCTACCTTTTTAGATGTATCTACAAATTTTTTTTGGATTTGAAATCCTTCTCTAGGTCCCAATTCCCTTATAAATATTTTACGACCTTTTAAATTGTTTTTTGATAAAAATTTATCCATTAATTTGTTAATTTCCATATTTTCCTCCTTTTATTGGTTAGAAGATTTATCAGAAATAAATGGTTTTAAATTGTATCTTGAAATTATAAGGGAGACGGTGTCTTTAAATATAGGAGCTGCTACTTGTCCTCCATAATACATCCCCACCGGCTCTTTTACACTTACAACAATTATATATTCAGGATCAAAATATGGGAAAAAACCAACAAACGAGGCAATGTATTTACCTGGAGCGTATCCCCCTGTTGTTGAAGGTACTTGGGCTGTTCCAGTTTTACCACCTGGATAATAGCCCGGCACCTCCGCCTTCTTACCAGTACCCCTTTCCACTACACTCCTTAAATACTTCCTTATTTCCTTAACAGTAAAATCTTTTAATACTTTTTCTCCTAATTCGTTTTTATCCTTCAAAAATGTTAAAGGTACCATATATCCTCCATTAGCAATTATAGTCATTAATCTTAAGATATGAAGAGGGCTTATAGCAATACCCTGCCCAAAGGAAATCGTAGCAAATCTTATAGTAGGCTCATCTTTTAAATCACCTATGTAAGGCTTAACATCTGAAGGATGTTCCACTCCCGAATAATCGTAAAATCCTAGCTTATGAAGATACTCCATAAAATTTTTTTTACCTGTTTTAAGCATAAGAGATACCGTACCAACATTAAAAGAATAGGTAAGAATATCTTCAATAGTTTCATATCCAGATGTATATAATCCATCATCAGCATTATTTATTATCCATCCATCGATGATAATGGATGGACCACTAAAGAATTTTTCAGAAGGAGAAGCTCCACTTTCCAAAGCTGCCAACACTGTAAAAATTTTAAATATTGATCCTGGTTCATAAAGTTTATTTATCCCTCCTATTATAAAATCATTATTATCTCTATCTACACTTACACAAGCTAAAATTTCTCCTTTTTTATTACATACCACAATAGTAACCTCAGAAGCTTTATGCTCTTCTAATTTCTGCAAAGCTAATAGATTTACACTCTCTTGCAAAATAACATCTAATGAAAGAGTTACATCTTTACCATCAACAGGAGGCTTAAAATCAATAACCCTATTATAGTTTGGTCTACCTAAAGCATCAAATATTATATCGTAATACCCATCCCTACCTTTTATTTCATTATTATGTTGATCAAGATATAATTCAATTCCTTCTATTCCTTTTTCATCTATATCAACAGTTCCTATTATTTTTCTTAAAGATTGAAAATTATAAAATCTTTTACCTGTAGGCTCTTTAATCACCTCTATTCCCTTAAAACTACTTAAATAGTAGAGGTCTTCTATTCTGTTTGAAATTTTCCTTTTGATAAAATAGAAAGGTACATTTTCTTCTCTAAGATTGAGAATAAAGTTTTTAAATTTTTGTTCATTTACAAAAAAATCGTTCTTTATATTATGTTTTATAAGGGTTTTGTAGATATCTGGAATTTTTTCTAATTCTACAAGATTGGGTCTAATAGCTAAGCTATATGCTGGAAGAGAAAAAGCAAGCACATTTCCATTTCTGTCAAGTATTCTACCACGGTAAGAAGGAATAGTAATTCTTCCAATACTTTGCTCTTTCGATTTCTTTTCATAGAACTCATATTTAATGATATGTACCTCTATTAGCTTATAAAGAATAAGAAAACAGAAAAGAAGAAAAAAAACGTAGATTATTTTAACCCTTAAATTAAATTTCTTATGAAATTCATTTGCTTTCATATGAAAATCACTTTACTAAAATCATTTTGCAAAAATCATTTTATAGTTGAGTTTAGATCATTTTCTTTAGATCTAGCAATTCTTCAGCTTGTTCTTTAGAAAGGATATTGTATTTTAAACAATATTCTTTAATTGAAATCCTTTCTTGACTGGCTTTTTTAGCTATTTCATAAGCTTTATCATACCCTAAAACTTTAGCTAAAGGAGTAACCAAAGAAGGATTAAAATTTACTATATTTTCTATCTTCTCTTTATTAGGAGTTAATCCTTTTATTAATTTGTTTTCAATAGTTTGTACAACATTTGACATTATTGTTAAAGATTCTGATATAGCAAGAGCTGCAAGAGGGAAAGTTGTTGATAACTCAAAATTAGAGTATTGATTTACTACTGTTAAAGAATATTCAAGTCCTATGCAATAGGAGCAAGCCATACCAACAGCTTCAGGTATAACAGGATTAACTTTTCCAGGCATTATAGAAGATCCTGGTTGAAGCTCTGGTAATATCAATTCCCCTATTCCTCCCACAGGACCACTTGCCATCCACCTTATATCATTAGTTATTTTCATTAAAGCTAAAGCACATATCTTTATCGAAGCCATTAACTCAATTAAGGTATCTATTGAAGCTTGAGCTTCAAAATGATTCGAAGTTTCTACAAAATACGGATAAACGTTAAAATCAATTTTATCTTGCAGATATTCATTAATTTTCTGAGCAACTCTTCTACCAAATTCCTTATGGGTATTTATACCCGTTCCAACAGCAGTTCCACCAATAGGTAATTCCCTTATCCTATTAAGAGAAGATTTTATTCTTTCAACGGATAATTCAATTTGTCTTCTGTAACCAGAGAATTCTTGAGCTAATGAAATGGGAGTAGCATCCATAAGATGGGTTCTTCCTGTTTTTATTATCTCTTGAAATTCTTTTTCCTTTTCCTTAAATGAAGAAATAAGACTTTGCATTTTATTTATTAATTCTACAGATTGAATAAAAGCTGCTATTCTTATAGCAGTAGGGATAACATCGTTAGATGATTGTCCTTTATTAACATCATCATTAGGATGTATGAATTTTGATCCTTTTTCCTTACCTGCTATTTCAGTTGCTAAATTAGATATTACTTCATTAACATTCATATTGGTAGAAGTGCCAGAACCCGTTTGGAATATATCCAAAGGGAAATTATCGGCAAATTCTTCCCATTTTTCAAGTATTATGTTTGAAGCTTTTACGATTAACTCAGCTTTTTGTGGATCAAGTAAACCTAGTTGCTTGTTAACTTCCGCAGAAGCTTTTTTTATCATTATAATAGATTTAATAACATCAACTGGCCATTTTTTACCGCTTATATTGAAATTATATAGAGCTCTTTGAGTTTGAGCTCCCCAGTATTTATCAACCGGCACTTCCACCTTACCCATCGGATCGTACTCTAATCTAAACATCTTTCTCCTCCTTTTAAATTCTTTAATTTCTATTTTCTATCAAATTTATTATTTCATAAGCTTTATAAGAAGTTCTTACATTTTTTCCAGCTTTTACGAATTTGAATCCCTTTTGAAGAGCTATTTTTTCTAAATATTTAAATTCCTCTTCATTATAAATCTTACTTACCTCTATATTTTTGATAGAAGGTCTAAAATACTGACCAATAATTAAACAATCACAATCCACTTCTCTTAAATCATCCATAGTTTGAATAATTTCCTCCTCTTTTTCTCCAAATCCTAAAATGATAGAACTTTTAGTAATAATATTAGGTTTTATTTGTTTAGCTCGAGATAGTAACTGAAGACTTTTTTCATAAGAAAATCTACGATCCCTAATTAAAGGGGTGAGTCTTCTAACGGTTTCCAAATTATGAGATAATACATCTACTACATTTTCATTTAAAAGGTTAAAAAGGTTTTCATAGCTTCCTCCTAGATCACTAATTAATACTTCTATGTAACATTGAGGATTGTATTCTTTTAGTTTACAGAAAAGATTAACAAGATAACCTACTCCATGATCCGCCAAATCATCTCTGGTGGTCATGGTAAATGTATAATATTTAAGTTTAAGTTCTGCTAGTGATCTAGCAAATTTAGGTATAGTTTGATAGTTTGGAGGTTGGGGTTTACCTTTTTTTATGTAACAGAATCTACAGGAGCGTGTACATACGGGTCCTAGTAATAGAAAAGTAGCGCTTAAATTTTCCCAGCATAGCCCTTTATTTGGGCATCTTGCTTCCTGACAAACCGTTGATATTTCATATTTCTGGGATAATTCTCTTATTCTTTTTGAGTTCTCTCCTTGTGCAAAGAATATCTGGCTTTTCATGAGAAATAGAGATATTAATTTCCCCTCCTATATCCTTTTCCTTCTTCGTTATGTTTTCTATATTTTTAAGGATAGTTAGGAATGTAGTGGTTTTTATTGATATTTCAATTATTTGTCCAATGTATATGTTATCTGGTAATTTATTTCTGGGTATAATTATAAACTCACCGTCTTCAAATTGAAGTTTAACCCAGCTAGAGCTAATTTCTTTTATTACCAGTATATGCTTTTTTTTTGCCATTAATTAAATTCCATTAATTAAATACTAACGATCAATTAAGCTGCGGTATTTTGATTTTGAAAAAAGTTATTTTTAACAAGATTAAATTTTTCTTTATTTATTTTTAGTATTATAAAACTTTTTCCTCCAGGTAAAGGAGTACCACTATATTTCATAAGCTCCAAAGCTCCCTCTTGTTTAAGATAATCCAGGATATTATTTATCACCACAAGTTTCACTTTTATATTCTTAGCTATTTTAAAGCTATCATCATTTTCTTTTTCTTGGATTTCTATTACTAAAGATTTCAAAACTTCATAGAAATCTTTTAAAAAGTTTTTATAGTAAATCATCATTAAATTTGGAGAGACAATCACTGGTGAGTATATAACTTCTTGAAGAAAACTTATATCCAACAATTTGTTTTGATTGAAAGTTTTTAGGGTATTTAGAAAAATTTCGAAATTTGGTAATGAATTTTCAACGTATTGCCAAAGTTTTCTTATGTTAGTTGCAAGATATATGTTATCAGTTTCATAAACAAACTCCCCTATTTTTTGGAGTATTAGCGATTGATCTTGATCAAAATTTTCTACCTTTTTTGGTTCGTAAGATACAGGATATTTAATTTCTTCTACTTTTTGATGGAACATTTTCATAGGCCTTTTTTATAGAGAAAAGAGTATACAGCTTGCAGTAAGCCCCCAAAAGCTTTTGATACCGGATTTCTGGCAGTGTTGTCCATTCTTACTAAGCTATCTACAAACTCTTTTTCCTTTAGCTGATATTCCATTTTTATTTGGGATATTTTTTGTAGTATAGCAGCTTCTTTTTCCGGATCTATTTTTGATGATTCTTCCAGATAATTTATTATTTGAATTAGCTCTCCTTTATCTATCCAAATTCCTTCACATTTTTCACAACTATCTATGTAAATATTTGAAGTGTACATATATCTATACTTCATCATTGGTATATCGCATCTTGGACAATTAAGTTCTACATCTTCTTTTTCTACTTGGTTAGTATTTTCTAAAATATTAGTTAGTTTTTGAATTTCTTCGCTAGATATTTTAACAGCTTGGCCTAATTCACTTTTGTCAAACCATATACCGCCGCAGTTTTCACAAATATCTATTTCAATATTTTCAAGATTAGCCTTTTTAAGATGATATATTTCTCCCCTCGTTTTACATCGAGGACAAGTCATTTCTACCTCCTTAATTATTAAAAATTACTTAAAACTCATCTGGATATCCCAAGCCTACCAATATGAAAGCTAGAGCTAATAGCCACCACCAACCCATTTTATCACCTCCATAAAAATTCTTCAAGTTAATTTTTGACAATTTTATCCCAAATCCTCTTTTATATACCTCTATGATGCTACTTTAGCAAATTTACTAAGAAAGTACATTTTTACCGCATCACTAAACGACATTTCATTGTAAACAAACTTATCTTTATTTTGCTTGTAATTTAGATACACATTGTAAAAATCTTTTATCCAGGGTAATAGGAAAGTAAACAAGCCAGCAGCAGGAGCTACAGGAGCTAAAAACGGAACCAAATAAGATAAATTAGCTACTAATTTAGCTACCCCTTGTGCACCATCTAACACGATGTTACCCATTATACTCTTCTCCGGTATATTTTCATAAACATATTTCCCAGCTTTAAAACTTTCATATATCTGTTCTATTGAAGATAATATTCCTAATGGTAAAGTAACCAAGGGAGGAATAAAGAACAAACCTACAGGTTTATCACTACTTATTCTATTAACAGCGTTAATCCAAGCCATAAAGCTAGCCCATCCTGAAACCTTGTCCTTATAGGTATTAACTAACTGATTTTTAACAGCATAGATGTTATCCACCGCTTTTTGAGGTAAACCTAGTTTTAATAAAAATTTTTCCATAAGATCTTTTTGACTTATTCTATTTAAAAACTCGTCCCAGTGGGTTAACTTAGAAAGCATTAATTCAGAGTAGCCGTAATCTTTTTTGAAATCCTTAGGAATTGGGAATTTTTCAGATTTAAAGTTTCCTAAATTTTGAGGCATAAAAACAGAAATTCCATATGATTCAGGATCCAATTCTTTCTTGTATAGATTATTTTCCATATAAATTGAGCTTTGTAATTTCTCAACAGCATTTTTAGCAGCTTTTTTTAAACTTTCTGGTAGATCATTTGATTCAGAAACAAGTTTGGCAAAACTTACCGCATCCCTCATCTCAAGATAAGGTTTTCTTTCCGGAGTATTTGCTAAATCTTCAGCTTTATACATTAAAGGTAAAACCTTTTCTATTAATGTATTGTCATCAAGTTTTAGTAATTCTTTAGACATTTCATCCCAACTAGATATAGCCTCATCTATTGAATTTTGATTTAAATTTACAACACTTACTTGAATACTACTTCCAGCTAAATTATGAATTAAAAAGTAGCTCTTAATTACAGCGTCAACATCGTTAGGCCCACCATCTATAAGATTCTTCATTTCATTAAGAAACATAGCAAATGGCGTCCCTAACTTAGGTGCAAAACCACTTGTACCTATAAGGTAATTTGCCTTGCCTTTTAACTCAGCAAGAGTTTCTAGTGAGGATACCAGAGAACCATCCATAACCAAAACATCAGGCTTAATTTTTGTTTGATTGTAGACATTCTCAATACTTTTAGCAAAATCTTTGATGTTAAGTTGTGAAGAAGATTTCTTTAATCCTTCGTTATCTCCAATTGTCATAACCATTAACTTTTTAGAAGGAAAATTTTTAATTACCCATTTAAGAGATTCTTCAAAAACCTTAGGGTCATTAAGATTAACATTTTCCAACTCTTCTATTGGTTTGTTATCAAGCTCAAATTTTTTCCATGGTAAAAGAGAAGATAATATTAACTTTATTAACTTTGAGGTTTCCCATTTTTCTGTTTGTTGTATATAAAATCTTTTAACTTTTTTCCATGAGGGAGTGTAAGCTTGAACAACTATGTTAAGATTTTTATCAGATCCTACCATTTCAAGCATTTTTAAGTTAAGCATTAAATTTTTAACACTTGATTTATCTTCGGTGTTAACATAAAGAAAAACTGTCCAATCCTTTTCCTCCTGCTTTATTTGATTCGTTAAACTTGCTTCTGCTTTATCTTGATTTTTTTTAATCTTCACTTTTAGAAAATTAATAACTCTATCAATAATTTTTTCGTTTACAAATTCTGCCCTCATCTTTTACCTCCAAATCTGAATTTTCATCATTACTTAAAATGACAAAAATTCATCAATCATATGAGGAAATTTTGTAAAAAATATGTAAACACTATTGCATTTTTAATCGTAAAAAATTTTTTTTAAATCCTTAAAATTTTTGGTAATTATTTCCATCATATCATTAGGAATTGTTGATTTTACAGTTATTCTTTTACCAGCAAAGGGAAAATCAATTTTGTAAGCGTGTAACATTTGTCTACTAACTTTTAAAGGTTGTACTTTAGGGCCATATAGGTAATCTCCTAAAATCGGAAAACCTATGTAATTTAAGTGAATCCTAATCTGATGTTTTCTACCACTATAGGTTTTTACTTTGAATAATGAAAGTTTAGAATTTTTTGATATAAGTATAACAGTTGAAATAGCAGGCTTTCCTTTTACAGGCTTATCTATTTCCATAACTGAAAAATTTGCTGGATTTATACTTATGCAATAATAAGTTTTTTCCACAAAATTCCAGTTTTTTTTCATTTCTTCAAAAACTTTTAAATTTTTAGCAAATACTACTACTCCTGTGGTATCTTTATCTATTCTATGAACCGCTTTTAAATATGAGTTAAATTTTTTTTGTAGGATATTTTCTAAACTATTTTTATCATTATCGACCGTTAAATTAGGTCCTTTAGAAACAACGAGAAAGTTTTCATCTTCATATAGTACTTGAAAATCTATCTCTTTAGGAGGAAATATTTGCACCAAATCGTTTGGATTAAGCAAAAAAGAAGATATCCAAATCATTTTATTGTTTACAAATACTCTTTTTTGATCTATAATTTCTTTGGCTTTGTTTTTAGATATATTTAGTTTTTGAGAAATGAAATCAACTAACTTTGAATTAGATTGAGCTTCAAAAAAAATGGGGTCCATCTTTGAGGTTAGTTGAATAGGTAATGGGGAAGGTGGGATTTGAACCCACACGGGAGGTTAATCCCATTGGCTCCTGAGGCCAACGCGTCTGCCAATTCCGCCACTTCCCCACGGGGGTATAGGATAAAGAGGTTTACCTTTTTTTAAGATTCTCTTCTTCTTGAGAATCCAGGTCTTGAAGTTTGTTTACGATTTCCTTGATTACCTCTGAATCCTCTAGAAGAACTCTGTCTTGAGCTGTAAGAACCAAATCTAGTACCTCTATTTTCGTTCTGTTCTCTGGGTTTAGCTATTTCAACTCTCATTTTTCTTCCTTTTAACTCTTTACCATTAAGCTCTTCCAGAGCTTTTTGAGCAGATTCAGGATTTTCAAACTCAACAAAGCCAAACCCTTTATTTTGAAGTAATCTCAACTCTTTTATATCACCATAACCTTGGAAAGTTTGTCTAAACTCTTCCTCAGTTAATTGGTAACTTAGGTTTCCAACGAACAACTTGTTCACTCTACCTCCTCAAGCACTTATTAGCGCAACAGGTATTCTTTTTAGGCCCCTGTTAGGCACTTTACTAACTTTCTCTTCCTATACCCCCTTTTGATATATTATCCTTTCCACTAAAAATTACCTGCACTACTTTTCTTATAACTAAAAATACAACCAAACCCAGTAAAACTCCCCATAAAGTTCTTAAAAAACTGTAAAAAATAGGTGTATGAACATGTAAAAAACTATTTACAATTCCCGCTAAACTAACAAAAGATAAAGGTATGAAAAATTTATAATATGAAGAAAGTAAAATAGATGGGTTACCTACGAGAAACTCCTTAAACCTAGGTCTAGCTATTAAAAATTTATCCAATAATACCCTTAATTTCTCTTCATAAGGCAGAGTAAAAGCAGTATTACCACTTCTTAAAAGATAAAAAACTATTAACCCTATAAATAATAAAGCTAAACTAACATCCATAACCCTTAATCTTCTATAAAAAAATAAAACTAACTGATTATATTGAACAACCGCAAAAATAGCTAAAAAAATAGGTAAAACGAGTAAAAGCTTTATAAAACCTACTTTCTGAACCCCTAACCAGTAAACTTCATTAAAAAATATACTATTTGAAACTAAACCGACACACAAAGCATAAAAGGTAACCTTAAAATATCTTAAATAAGTATTTTTTTCTGATTCAAAAACCCTAAAAAACAAAGTAACCAATACAAAAGATACACCCAAAACAACAAATAAATTAAATAAAACATACATTTCTAAAATTCTTGTCAAAATTATTCCTAATGAATTCAAAATCCCCAAAATAAAAAATAATCTACCATTAAAAGGATACCCATTAGCAACAAGCATGTCATAGTAATAACTGTATGAAAAAAGTATTAAAAAAGCTAAAAATATCAACCCTAAAAAACTTAAAACATAAACAATAATACCCGATTCAAAAGGAGATTCAAAAAAATAACTTCCATTAAATTTTTTATTAAAAACATTTTCATTAACGCTTTTAATAATTTCAATATTTTCAGGAAGGGATAATTTATCAAAAAATCTATACAAAACAGCTTGACAATTCCTTTCGTTTACTGCTAAATCTATCGATCCCAATATTTCATTTTTACTTTTATTTCTTAATATAACAGTACTAAAAATCTTAATTCCACCATTCCTAGATAAGAAATTAGAACCAAGTTGCACGTTCCTAAAATCATAAAACTCAGGAAAAGCAAAGTATAAAACATTATTTTTAAGAAAATTCTTAACTTGTTCAAGATGATCTGGATACCCTGCAACAAAAGGACCACTAAATAATACCACATCCCCCTCCCTTACAAACACTTTTAAATAATCTAAATCATAAACAAAAGAGCTAACTTTCCAGAAGATCTTTTTATTCCTTTCAATATCATCAATAAAAAAAACCTGCAAATTAAAAAGATATTTAGAATTTGCTTGTACCATTAAAACATTTCCATTTCTTTTATACCTTAATTTAAGTGCTTTTACGATCTTTTCCAAATTTTCCATTTTCTCAGGATAAGGGCAATAAATAAAACTACTATTTTCCCCAAAATCTTTGTAATCAATACCCATCATCCAGGGCCTCGGTTGCACCTTTATAGAATCATAATCAGACAAATCCACAATCCCTTCATTCCGCAAAGTATTCAAACTTTTCAAATTAATCAAAACAGAATTAAAATAAGGTAATATACTCTTTTTAACATAATTTACAGGATCATAATTATATGAAGCTACAAAGTCAATAGCTTCGTAATAATCAACCACAAAATACTTTTCATCCCTTCCATCAACCAAAAAGATCCTTACAAAAGCATAAACTAAAGCCAACAATATCAAAATAGCTCTCATAATGATTATTTCTTATTATTCATCAATATTTTGTATGTTGCAAAAATAAGCAAAAAGAAAACAAAAAGAGAAAAATAAGAAGATAGCGAACCAAAAACAGCTACATCTTCATCAGAAGGAGGTGGTAAAAAATTCAAAGCCATAAGAAATACAAAAATTATTCCTAAAATGGTATCACCTGCTATCAATCCAGAAGCAGTAAGTACCTTTTTCTCCTCTTCTTGATTTTCATTTTCCTTTTGTTTTAAAAACTTAGCAAACCATCCTCCAAGCAAAATAGGAACAGATAAACCTAATGGTAAATATACTCCTACACCAAAAGCTAAAACCGAAAAACCCAGTAACCTAGCTATCAAACCGAGAAAAATTCCAACTACTATCTCATTCCATTTTAAATCTGAATGAAATATACTCTGAGCCAAAATAGCTATAAGGTTAGCCTGGGGAGCAGGTAAAGGATTGTTATTACCTAAACTAACAAAACCATAAACATCGTTTAATACGAAAATAAGGTAACTTAGAAAAAAGCTAGAGGCTACTGCTGAAATTATACCCACAATTTGCTGTCGGTAAGGTGTAGCCTTAACCAAAAATCCTGTTTTTAAATCCTGTGACATATCCCCTGCTATAGCTAAAGAAATACAAGCAATAACAGATAAAATCAAAACAGCAATTATCCCCTTTTCTCCATAAAGACCTATTAATTTTAGAGTCAAAGCTAAAGCTATCAAGGTAGAGATTGTCATAGCACTAACCGGCTGATTACTTGAGCCCACCATACCCACTATATAAGAAGACACCGCAGTAAATAAAAGAGAAAAAACTATTAAAACCAAAAACGAAAGCACTTTACCTAAAATACTCTCAATTGGATTAACAAAGAAAAATATAATAGCACCTACACTTATTAATATCGAAGCTACCCATAAAGGAATGTCCTTATCATATTGAGAATTATCATACCATAAATCCTTATGAGGATCCTCTCCTTCAAACTTTTTCTTCTTTATAGTAAATACACTTTTTAAAACACCAAAAAATTGAAAGAAAGAAAAAATTGCTCCCGTTATTATAACACCTATACCCACATATCTAACATGTTCTTTGTATATCATATAAGCTGAAAAATCGGGTTTGAAAACACCGATTATTGGTATGATAACCCACCAAGCAATTAATGCACCACTGGCAATCATAACGCCTATTCTTAATCCTACTATCATTCCTACTCCAAATAAAGCAGGAAGTAAATCCATTGAAATATTAAACTTTTGCAAAGCAATGGGTAAATTTTTAAAACCTGCCAAAGATAATGTAAAATTCTCTTCCAATATTTTATAAGTACCCGAAGCTAATTTTATTCTAACACTTTGGATAATCTTAAATATAGCTGATATGATAAATCCCCAAAGTAAAAATTTAGCTTTTTCAGTTGTTTGCTGTCCTGTTTTTAAAACCTCTGCACAAGCAGTACCCTCAGGATAGGGTAAACTTCCATGCTCTTCAACTATATGGGGTTTTCTAAAAATTATCATAAACACTACTCCCCATAAACTCCCAATAAAACTAAGTATAAAAATTAGCCAATACGAAGGATAAAAATCAATAACTCCTTTATTATGAAGGATAAAGAAGGAAGGTACGGTAAAGATTATTCCTGCTGCTACAGCTTGAGCGACAGAAGCCATAGTCTGAACCATATTATTTTCAAGAATAGTACCATTTTTAAGTATTTTGGTAAGAACAAGCATAGATATAACGGCTGCAGGAATGGAAGCAGCAACAGTCATACCCGCTTTTAATCCCAAATAAGCATTAGCAGCACTTAACACTACCCCTAAAAATATCCCTAATAAAACTGCCCTTAAAGTTAACTCTCTCATCCTACTTTATACTTACATAATTTGGATTAATATAAAAAATAAAGTATAAAAAGCTTTTAGTAACGTAGATAGCTGTAAAGAAACTTACCACATTACCCCATAGCAAAGCAAACCCAAAACCCTGAATGGTAGGGCTTCCAAAAATCATCAATATCAATGCAGCAATTATAGTTGTTAAGTGACTATCCAAAATGGTATCAAACGATCTAGTAAATGCTAAATCTAGTGAAGTATTAATTGGTTTACCAGATCTTATTTCCTCTTTTAACCTTTCAAAAATTAAAATATTAGCATCTACAGCCATACCAATTGAAAGGATAATTCCTGCTATAGATCCCAAAGTTAGCACAGCTTCACTAATTGAAATAATCCATAAGAAAAGTAATCCATAGAAAATTAAAGCTAAAACAGCAGTTACCCCAGGAATTCTATAGAAAAATATCATAAATAATGCAACTATAAAAAGAGCAATGAATCCTGCTTCCAGACTTTTTTTCAAATGTTTTTCTCCTAATGTTGGTCCAATTGTGTAGGCTTCCATAACTTTCGGAGGATAATCCAATTTACCCGCATTTAAGTATACAGCTAATTCCCTTGCTTCTTTAATAGCCTGTTCTTTATCTTTAGTGCCAAGAGTTATTATACCACTTCCACCGGTTATGACAGATTGTACAATCGGAGCAGATATTTCTTTACCGTCAAAATAAATGTATACAGGTTTTTGAAGATAATTTCTCGTAACTTCTTCGAAAATTTTAGCTCCCTCGTTATCAAGAGTAAAAGCAACATGTGGGAAATGGGTATTAGGATCATATTCCACAGTAGCTCTTATTATTTTTTCTCCGGTAAGCACCGTTTTCTTTACCATTAATCCTGTATTAGGATCATATTCATCCACTTTAAATTCAAGCTTACCAACTTTAGTAACCCTTTCCAAAGCTAATGAAGTATCGGTTAACTCGGGTATTTCAATTATAACCCTATTATTTCCTGCTTGTTGAATAACAATTTCATAAGTACCCGTAGGATTAAGCCTTTTTTCAAGTATACCTATAATTTGTCTCATTTCAGAATCTGATAACACTTTTTTGGAAGGGTCGTAAATTTCAAGCATTATATGTATTCCGTATCTTAAATCAAGCCCCAGTTTTATAGGAACAGCTCTTCCCTTCACTAAAGGATAAAACAAATGATAAGAAAAATAGATTAAAAGTGCTATTATTAAAACACAAACAGCACTATAAAAATTTTTTCCCATACCAAAAATTATTAATCATATCAATAACAATTCCTTTTTAAAACTTTAAAGGAAAATTTATTATTAATATATAAAAATTATTTAAAGCAAAAGGAGGTTAAAAAATGTACAAAAAAATAGATATACAAAAACTTTCCGATAATAACTACAAAATTCTAATTTCAGACGAAGAAAATAAACAAACCGTTGAAATTAATATTTCTGGTATAAATATTGAAAATATTATAAACTTTTTATCAAAATATATAAAAAATAAAAACCCAAAAACAAATAAGAATTCTACATTAAAAAAAAGATAAAAAAGATAGACTTTCTACGAAAATCTTTTGAAAATTAAGCACCTAAACTTTGTATCAATTATCTTTAATTTAATTTCATTTAATTTTTTATTTAATTTTGAAACTGTATATCTTGTTTATTTAGGAGTGATTTTATTTGTAGTACGATTTTAGCTATTTCCATTCCTAGAGAAACTGCTCCGAAAACTCTACCTAAACCGATAGCAGCTAACAATAATGAAACCCCTCCAACTATATTAATCAATCCTTGAACCCCTACACCGATGTTATTTCTTTCACTTGCCATCTGCATCATTTTAGCTCCTTGTAAAATATCTCTTGTAGAACCAATTATTCCAAATATAGAAGTTAATCCTCCGTAACCTCCGCCAAATATAGTATCCCATCCCATCCAGAATTTTCCTAAACTACCAAGTGAATCAACAAACTGTCCACCAGCAGCGCCTATGGCATAACTATTTTTTAAAGTATTCTGATCATTTTTATTTTCTTCATTTTTGGATAATTTGTTTTTTACATCAAAGAATTTTTCTAGCCCCATAAATATTAGTGAAGCTAAACTAAATCCTACTACACCTAAAGGACCAAACAGAGGACCTAAAAAGCTTAAAATTAAAGAAAACCCACTTAAAAATCTAAACAATCCAACTTTAAAATCCTGAGGTTTATTATTTAAAGCAGCACTTTTTAAAATATTAGCTCCTTCAAAAGATTTAATTGTACCACCAACTAAAGAAGCAACGGTACCTAAGCCTGTAGGTTCTTTAGTTAAAATATTATTTATTAAAGAAGAAAAGGATAATACATCTGAAGTACCTTTTATGAAATTTTCGACAACTTTACCGGTTGACTCCATCATTTTTTCGACGCCTTGATTTTTGTATGGAGAATTTTGTTGAAATTCATCGGTTTGATTTTTTTCTTTTTTGGAAAACAATCCTTTAACTGAGTTAAATAATTTGGAAATACCACCTATTGCTCCACCTACTGCTCCACCTATTGCTCCACCTATAAAACCGTATACTTCTTTAGCAAAATTTTTAACGGCATTAAAAGTTTTGATACCAAGAGGTAAAGATGCGATTAATCCCAAAGCTAATGAAGGTAATAAACCAATAAAGGGAGCACCTAATGCAGCACCAAGTAAAGCTAACGGAGCCATCATTACTAAACTCGCAGCTGCGGCTAGTGGGATATTAGCCCAATTCCCAGCTTTGGTGTTTGTTTCTTTTCCCCATTCAACACCTAAATTAAATCCATTTCTAACGTAATCAATAAAACTTTGGCTATTTTTGAATTTTTCTAAAGATATTTTTAGTTCATCAACATAGGTAGGATCTTGATTTTTAGTCATTTCTGTAGTAGTTTTAAATCCTCCTATAAAACCAGCGATTGCAGATCCATAATTAGAGGCAATTACTCCAAGCCCAAGAAAAATTTGTAAAATTTGTAATATTTCTGCAGGTAATTTAACGCTTATTCCTCCAGAAAATAAGATTTGTAAAAGAAAAGATAAAGGTAATAATGCAAAACTGAAAGTAGCATAAGCTAAGGCAGCACCAAGTAAACCACCACCCACCCCCTTAGCAATATCTTTAACATCAAGTGATTTTATTTCTTTAGAAATCTTGTCCTTTAGATCATTTACATTTTGCCATAATTTTTCCAATAAATCTTTTTTGTTAAAATCTTTCTTATCCGTAGGATTAATATTTTCAAAACTAGTAGCTAATTCATCTTTTTGCAAAACATCAGCAAAATTTATATTATTGAAGAAATTTACATTAGTGGCGTTTTGAATTTTATTAAGAGTAAGAACATTTTCCATTTTTATTCACCTTCCTTTAAACGAGGTTATTTAAATATGAATTAAAACAAAATCTTCGATATTTTTCGAATATTTGTAAAAAATTTGTAAACTAAAACGATTTTGTAAAACGATAAACTTACAAAAAGGTAAGCTAAAAATATAGTAGAAATAGAAAATATGGAATGTAAAATCATAACTCCTTATAAAAGTGAATCTTTAGAAGTAAAGGAAATAATGATAGATAGTGGAGAAGGAGTGCTAGCTATTTACCCAATGCACACCGATTTCATCTCCTCCATCAAAAAAAATTCTTTAATAAAAATAAAAACGAAAAAAGAAGGAAAATTGGAATATTTTTGCAAACAAGGCATAATTAAAATCCAATCTAATAAAGCTCTAATACTAATTGACACAGAAGAGAAAAATTGATATAGAGGGGAAAATGAGGAAAATAGTATGCGAAGGTCCAGCTTCTCTTAAAGGAGAATTCATTCCTCAAGGCTCTAAAAACGGCGCTTTACCCTTAATAGCCGCCTCAATTGTTTTTGACAACATTATTAAAATAACAAATGTACCAAATATAGAAGATATTAAAACAATGATAAATATTCTTGAAGAATTGGGAGCAAAATGTACTTATGAAGATAATACTCTACTAATAGATAGCAGAGGAATAAATGGTTACGAAATAAGTTGGGAATTAGCTTCAAAAATGAGAGCTTCTTTCGATTTATTAGGAGCTCTGGTTTACAGATTTGGCAAAGCAATTGTACCTTTACCCGGTGGATGTCTTATAGGAAATAGAAAAATAGATATGCACCTCTGGATAACAGAAAAATTAGGGTTTAAAGTAAACATAGACTCAGGTAATGTAATTATCACAGATTTTGATCCTAGGAAAACTGAAGAAGAAATTAAATTTTGGATACCAAGTGTGGGAGCTACCAAAAACGCTACATTCCTGGGATTATTCATATCCAATCAAACCGGTAAAAAAATTACATTCCAAAATGTAGCAGTAGAACCTGAAATAACTTTTCTATGGGAATTCTTAAAACAAAATGGTTTTAATATAAGCTATAACTTAGAAAAAAGGATATTACAAACTTCACCATCAAAAAATCTTACAAATACCATAATAACAGTTAAAAATATAGTAGATAGAATAGAAGCAGGTACATTTGCTATAGCTGCCTGTGCTACCAAAGGAAATATAAAAATACAAGATTTATCTGAACCTCCTTATGATCTTAAAACCATGCTTTCTTATCTCTGGGAAACCCTAAAATCAATAGAAGTAGAAATAAAATTTCAAAAAGAATTTATAGAAGTACAAGTTAAAAATAAATTAAAGTCTTTTGAAATTGATACTGATGTTTACCCTTTATTTCCCACGGATTTACATCCTCAGATGACATCTTTAGCAACTACAATAGAAGGCATTTCTATCATAAGGGAAAACCTATTTGATGATAGGTTTGTATACACTGGAGAATTAATAAGACTGGGGGCTAATATAAATGTTATAAATAATAAAGTAGCGATGGTAAATGGGGGGAAACCTTTAAAAGGAGCACCAGTAAAAGCCACTGATATACGGGGCGGAGCTGCAATACTAATAGCAGCATTAACAGCTGATGGTAAATCAACTATAACCAATGTTTATCAAATATACAGGGGATATGAAAATATAACAGCTAAACTTTCAAAACTTGGCGCTTATATATATGAAGAATTATTTGAAGAATCAAAAAGTTTAAATACGAACTTAGCAAAAGTTAGCAATGTATAGAAAGAACGGATTTTTCAATTCTTTATCCTTAAGAATAGGGATTGATTTAGGAACAAGTAGTGTTCTTGTATATGTAAAAGGTAAAGGAATATTATTAAAAGAGCCATCAGTAGTAGCAATAGACAGAAAAAGAGGAAATGTTGTTTTATCAGTAGGTGAAGAAGCAAAAGAAATGATAGGAAGAACTCCATCACACATAGTAGCAGAAAGACCTATAAGAGAAGGAGTAATAGCAAGCTATGAAGCAGCAGAAGCTATGATAAAATTTTATGTTAACAAAGTAAAAAGATCGTCATTACTTAGTAGTATTTTCAAGCCTACAGTGGCGGTATGTATACCTGCGGAGTATAACAGCGTAGAAGAAAGAGTGATAAAAGAGGCAGTATTAGCAGCAGGTGCAAAAGAAGTCCATATCATAGAAGAGCCTATGGCCGCGGCTATAGGAGCCAATGCTAAGGTTAACAGCGCTAGAGGAATAATGGTAGTGGATATCGGCGGTGGTACAACAGACGTAGCAGTTATATCACTTGGCGGAATAGTAGTTAAAAAAACCATCAAAGTAGCCGGTGATAAAATGGATGAAGCTATCTCCAAATATATAAGAAAAACCTATAACTTGCTAATAGGTGAACAAACAGCAGAAAAAGTAAAAATAGCCATAGGTACAGTCGTACCTTTAGAAGAAGATTTAAAAATGGAAGTAAAAGGGAGAGATCTGTTTACCGGTTTACCCAAAAGTGTTAACATTACCTCCAAGGATACTATGGAAGCTTTATGGGAACCTGTAAGTGAAATAGTAGATGCCGTAAAATCTGTGTTAGAAATAACACCACCTGAATTAGCTGCAGACATAATAGAAGATGGTATAATTTTAACAGGTGGAGGATCCTTACTAAGAGGGTTAGATACAATAATAACCAAAGCTACAGGGATAAAAACCGTCATACCAGAAGATCCAATATCATGTGTAGCAATAGGTACAGGTAAATTTGCAGAAAGTCTCTGATGAATATTTTCCTTATTTTTGTCGATTTTTTAATCATTATATTTTCTCTTCTTGCGGCCACTTTTCTAAGGTTTGATTTCTCTATACCCCAAGAATTTATTCTATCCAAATTTATGTTTTTTATAGTTTATGGTTTATTAGTGGTTTTTACGTTTGTATCCTTTGGTGATTATGAAGAAAAGTGGGAATATTCATCAATAAGGGAGTATTTAAAAACAACCTTTACTTTCTTAAGTACAAATTTATTTTTAGGTTTGTTTTTCTATTTTAGTGAAGGATTTTTTATTCCAAGAACAATTTTTTTTACCTCTATACCTATATCTTTAATATTGATTCTTAGTGCAAGGGTATTCATAAGAGGTATAAAAGAATTCAATTTGCAACAAAATAATAATCTCAAAATAGCGATTGTATGTAAAGAAAAAAACTTACATGGTATTTTTGAGAGATTAAAAGATTACGATATAAAAGGTATATTTCTTGAGGATCGAGTACCAAGAGGAAGAATGTTTAAAGGTATACCTATATATTACGATATATCATTTCTTAGGAATTTGCCGATAGATGAAGTTTTTATAGATAAAGAGATAAGCCAAGATTTTTATATTAAAGTGCTAGATTTAAAGCCTCAAAATTCAATCGTAAGAAAAATAGATTTATCTTTTTCGTACTTTGAAGAATTCAGAATAGAAGATGTGATACAACGAGAAAAAAGACAAATTAATTTAGAAATAGATAAGGACAAAATTTATTTAATAACTGGGGCTGGTGGAAGTATAGGTAAAAGTATAGCCAAAGAACTTGTAAATTTGGGTGCTAAGTATTTAAAACTTCTTGATTACAATGAAGAAAATATTCATAACTTATATCTCGAGCTACTTCCTTTTCAAAATGTGAAAAAGGAATTTATTCTTTGCGATATAAAGGATAAACTTTTATCAAAAATAGTTGGAGAGGTTGATATTATTTTTCATTGCGCAGCAAATAAACATGTACCATATGTTGAAGAAAATAAATATACGGCATATCAAACCAATATCCTTGGTCTTATTAATACTCTTGAAAACTTTAAAAATAAAAATAGGCAATTTGTTTTTATTTCTACGGATAAAGCGGTTAATCCACAAAATTTTATGGGATTAACTAAAAGAATAGGAGAAATTATAACCCTTTCCTATTCCCAAGAATACGATAAATCTATTGTAGTAAGATTTGGAAATGTATTTGGTACTTCAGGTAGTCTCATACCTTCTGTAATAAAACAAATCAAAATGTATAACAAAGTCTTCCTAACAGATAAAGAAGTAAAAAGGTTTTTTATGCTTCCTGAAGAAGCAGCAAAACTTATAATTAAATCCTTAGAAATACCCTCTTCAAAAATATCGGTACTTGATATGGGAGAACAATTAAAAATTTATGATATCATACAAAAAATAATTCAATTAGTTGCTAAAAACAAAAAAATCGAAATACAAATCATAGGATTAAGAAAAGGAGAAAAACTGGAAGAAGAATTATTTTTCTCTTTTGAAGAAATTATTGAAAAAAAAGATTTTATTTTTGTTATTGAACCAAAAATGAAAATCTCCAAAGAAGAAATACTTTCATCAATAGAACAAATAAATAAACATTTGGAAACTTGTCAGGATTTTAAACTAATAGAAGATTATTTAATTCAGAAGCTTGAGGAAATAATAAAATTAAGATTATGATTTTGTCTGAAGATAATTCAACAATAATAGCAATATCAAGTGGATTAAAAAATGCTGCAATAGGAGTTATAAGAATATCTGGAGAAAATTCTTTAGATTATCTTAGTAAAGTATTTCAATCTAAAAGTGGGAAAAAAATAAAAGATTCTCCCGGATACAAAGTTTATTTTGGGAAAATTTGCGATAACGGAGAAATTCTTGATGAAGTGGTAGTTATAGTATATAGGAGTCCTAAGAGTTATACAGGTGAAGATATGGTAGAGATATTTTGTCATGGGAATTTAATTTTAATGGAAAAAATAGTGAATTTATTTATTAATTTAGGTTGTAGATTAGCAAAGCCTGGGGAATTTACATTAAGAGCTGTTTTGAACAAAAAAATGGATTTAACCCAAGCTTTAGCTATAAGAGATCTTATAGAATCCCCTACTGAGCAGATGTTAAAACTTTCTCTTAAAAATCTTCAAGGAGCCTTATCTTCAAAGATAAATTTTATAAGAGAAAAACTTCTTTACTGGTTAGTATGGCTTGAAGCTTCTTTAGATTTCCCAGAAGAAGACATCCCCGCTCTTAATAACCAAGAATTAAAACAAGATCTAGAAAATTTAATTGAACAAATAAAAAATATAAGCTCTAATTATGAGAAAAGTAAGATATATCGTCAAGGAATAGATACCGTAATAATAGGTAAACCCAACGTAGGAAAATCAACACTCTTTAACTATTTATACGGTCAAGAAAGAGTGATAATAAGCGAAATACCAGGTACAACCAGAGATATCATAAGCGAATTCATAAATATAAACGGAGTAATACTAAAACTATACGATACCGCAGGATTTAGGAAAACTAAAGATCAAATAGAAAAAATAGGTATAGAAAAAGCTAAAGAAATAATAAAAAAATCCCAATTAGTCTTATGGGTTTTAGAATTTCCTAATCTAGATGAAAATGATTTTCAAGTTTATCAAACGATAGAAAATCACCAAAAACTAATTATTATAATCAACAAAATAGATAAAGCAAAATCTTTAACCGAAATAGAAAATTTTGAAAAATTAGTACGCAATTTTGTAAAAACAAATCTTAAAAATGAACAAATACAGATAGTCTCTTGCTCAATCACAAAAAATCTTAATCTTGAAGAACTTAAAGAAAAAATAGTAAAAATTTGTGGAAGTATTGATGAAAATACAATTCTAATAGACGAATTTCAGTATCAAACTTTACAAAAAATTCATTATTTTTTAGAAAAAACTCTTAAAGATTTTCATTTGTCTACCGAAGTGATAGCCATTAATCTAAAGGAAGCTTTAAATTCCATCGCAGAACTAACCGGAGAAAATATAACCGAAACAGTAATAGATAACATGTTATCAAGATTCTGTATTGGAAAATAAAGAAATAAACAAAAAGAGGAGGATTTAATATAAAAAGTGAAATTTATAGTAAGGAAAGGTATTAAAATGATTACAAAATTGAAATCATTTCAATTTATAAGCACCCCCTAACTACATAAATGAAAGGAGGTAAGTATGTTAGAAATAAGAAATTTACATGCAAAAGTTAAGTCTCTTGACAAGCCAATATTAAATGGAGTGAATCTAAAAGTTAATTCAGGGGAAATTCATTGTATAATGGGAAAAAATGGAAGTGGTAAGTCAACTTTAGGGCATGTCATAATGGGTAATCCAGATTACGAAGTTACAGAAGGAGAGATATTATTCATAAATGAAGTCATTAACGAATTACCTACAAATGAAAGAGCCTTAAAAGGTATATATATGGCTTTTCAAAATCCAATAGAAATTCCAGGAGTTACTTTAGCGAACTTCTTTAGATACACCACAACCAAATTCTATCCTAAAGACATTCCATATCCTAAAATAAGGAAGCAAATAATAGATTTACTTGAAAAATTTGGAATACCTCAGGATGCTATGAGAAGATATTTAAACGAAGGATTTTCTGGTGGAGAAAGAAAAAGAATAGAAGCAATGCAAGTTTTGGTATATAAACCCAAATTAGCAATATTAGATGAAATAGATTCAGGGCTTGAC
>JBKBIY010000050.1:0-8986 GCA_046294045.1 bacterium
AAAGGTGTAGATTTTATAGCAGTAATTAGAGGAATTATTGATATACTCCAGAAAAAAGAGATAACTCAAGGTGCAAGTACCATAACTCAACAACTAGCAAGGATATTATTTCTATCTTCCGAGATCAGTTTAAAAAGAAAAATAAAAGAAGCTCTAATTGCTGTGGAACTTGAAAAAACATTTTCTAAACAAGAAATAATGGAAATGTATTTAAATCTTGTATATTTTGGAGAAGGTGCGTATGGAATTGAAGCTGCTTCCAGAGTATATTTCGGTAAACCATGTAAACAATTAAATATCCCTGAAGCAGCCATGATCATAGGTCTGTTACCTGCTCCTTCTGTATACTCTCCTTACTTAAACTATCAATCAGCAAAAAATAGACAAACTTATGTTCTTAGAAGACTTCTTGAACTTAAATACATAACAAACGCTGAATACCAAAAATATCTTAATTATCCAATTAAATTGAAAAGAGAAAATATCGAGGAAAATAATATTTTATATCCTTATTACGTTGGTTACGTTATACAAAATTTTAAAAGGATAACAGGAATAGATCATGAATCTCTAAAAACAATGGGTTTAAAGGTTTATATCAATTTAGATACTAGAATTCAAGAAGAAATTCAAAAAATACTTAAATCAGAAATAGATAAAAATAAAAAAAATTATAATGTAAATCAGGGAGCTGTTATATTAATAGAGAATTACACAGGGAGAGTTTTAGCATTTGTAGGAGGTTATGAATATAAAATTTCTGATCAATTTAACAGAGCCTATCAAGCTTATAGGCAGCCAGGATCAGTTTTTAAAATAGTGGTTTATACCGCAGCTCTTGAAAAAGGATTTACTCCCTACACCACAGTGGTTGATAGAGTATATACATATACCGGTGCTGATGGTAAACCTTATTCTCCTGTCAATTGGGATAAAAAATATTGGGGTAGTATGCCTTTGATTGATGCATTTGCTTTCTCAAGAAATACCGTTGCTGTGTATCTAGCTAACATTGTTGGTATAGATTATGTTATAAGCACTGCTTATAGAATGGGTGTTACCACTAAGCTTGAACCTTATCTTTCTACAGCTCTTGGTTCTTCCGTTATAACTCCTCTGGATGTAGCTATTTTAACTTCTGTGGTAGCAAATTACGGATATCTTGTAAATCCTCAGTTTATTAATAAAGTGGAAGATAGGTATGGAGGTACACTTTTTGTTTCTAGCATAAATTACAAACAAGTTATACCATACCAAGTAGCAGAAGATATGAGAAAATTAATGAAAGCTGTTGTAGATAAAGGTACTGGATACTCAGCAAGGATAAATGGAGTTAGCTGTTACGGCAAAACAGGTACCACTAGTGACCATAGAGATGCTTGGTTCGCAGGATTTACTGATGATTTTACCTGTATTGTTTGGATTGGTAACGATGATTATTCTCCATTGTATAACGTATATGGGGCTACTTTACCTGCAGAAATATGGAAAAAATCTATCCTTACAGCTTATAAATACTATATACCATCTGAAAAAAATAGATCTAATATTATAAAAAATGTACAAAAATCACAAACAAAAAATGAATCAACCAATGAAGTTAATAAAAATTTAGAAAAAAATAATAATACGGATCAACGTAAAAAAAATAATCATAAAACTACTGTCAATACTATAAAAACAACTACTACTGTAGATTATAATACTTTTCCTTGGGAAAATACAGATAACTAAAAACTAAAATAAGGGAGTAAAGAAAAATGAATATATATGAAATACTAAGAAAGAAGAGGATGGGAAGAAATCTTGAGGCTAAGGAAATAGATTTTTTAGTAAAAGGATACTATTATGGGCAAATTCCTGACTACCAAATGGCTGCTTTCTTAACAAGCACTGTAATAAATGGGATGAATGAAGATGAAACATTTGCTTTTACTAAAGCAATGGTAGAAACAGGAGAAATAATGGATTTCTCCGAAATAGAAGGAATTAAAATTGATAAGCATTCAACAGGCGGAGTTGGTGACACCGTAAGTTTAATAGCTATCCCCATATTAGCTTGTATGGGATATAAAGTACCTAAATTATCAGGCAGAGCTTTAGGGCATACCGGTGGAACAATAGACAAACTTGAATCCATACCTAACCTGGCTACCAATTTGAACTTGGATGGAATGAAGGAAGCTTTAAGAAAAGTAGGTGCATTTATTTGTCAACCTTTTAGTCTTGCTCCTGCAGATAAAAAAATTTACGCTTTAAGAGATGTAACAGCTAATGTAGAGAGTATTCCTCTTATCGCTTCTAGTATTATGAGTAAAAAAATTGCTGCTAATTCAGATGTTATTATTCTAGATGTAAAAGTTGGTAATGGTGCTTTTATGAGTGATTATCAAGATGCATTTTTGTTAGCCGAAACTATGATAAAAATAGGTAAAAAATTTGGTAAAATTTGTGCCGCTGCTATAACGGATATGAATCAACCTCTTAATAGTTATATAGGTAATACTCTTGAGGTTATTAGTGCTATAGATTTTCTCAAAGGAAATTATAATCAATATCCAAGATTAAAAAAAGTTTGCTTTACTCTTGTAAACCTTGCTAAATATATTCTTGATAATTTAGAGGAAATTCGACGTAATTCATCAATTAAGGAAATAATATTAGATCAAAACGAATATGGATATATTGAAAACATAATAAACCAAGGACAAGCTATAAATAAATTGAAAGAAATAATTCAATTCCAAAAAGGGGATCCAAGTTTTGTTGACGATCCATACAAATATTTTGAACCCAAAATACAGTATTCTCTACGTTCTTCTTATGAAGGGTATATTGATTTTGATACCTATTTATTAGGTTTAGCAGCTGGTCAATTAGGACTAAGTAGAAAAACTATTGATGATAAAATAGATAACAACGCAGGAATAATTTTAAAAGTTACTAAAGGAGATTTCGTAAAAAATGGACAGCTTATAGCTGACCTTTACGCTAAAGATAAGGAATCTTTAGAAAATTCTTTAAATATATTAGAAAGGGCTATAAAATTTAGTAATGAACCTTGTCAGTTACAAGGAGAAGTGTATAAGGTGATGATTTATTAAGAAGATTCATAGATTAAAGGAGGTGATAAAGAATGTTTGCTTTTATTTCAAGTGTGGTATTGTTAATAATGTATTTTATAGTCTTTATTATTTCGTCGTTGATATTTTTCATGTTTGGTTATTCAGGAATAGCTGCTCTTACATTTTCTTTCTTGGTAACTTTTATATTTGTTCTTTTACAATTTTTCTTATCTCCTATTTTATATGATTTTATGTTACAGATTTTGTATAAAGCTAAGTTTGTATCTGTAGATGAGTTACCTCGAGGTGTAGCCGATTTTATAAGAAGGGTATTTGAGGAAAAATCTGTAAAATTACCTAAAATTGGTATAATCGATGATTATACTCCGACTGCTTTTACTTACGGAAATTTTCCGTCTAATGCAAGAATAGTTGTAAGTAGGGGATTAATAGATATGATGGATGAGGAGGAGATAAAAGCGGTTATTGCTCATGAGATGGGCCATATTTTCCATTATGATTTTATTTTTATGACACTTGCAGCTTTGGTTCCTATATTGCTTTACTATCTTTATAGGGTTGCTATTAATCTTGCTCGTTCTAGTGGAAGCTCATCAAGGGGTCGTGGAGGTGGAGCAGCACCTATTCTTTTAATAGCTATCGTAACTTTTATACTTTACATAATCTCTGAATATGTTGTTCTTTACTTATCAAGGTTAAGAGAATATTATGCGGATAGATATTCAGCTTATTTAACGGGAAATCCAAATGCCTTAGCAACTGCTCTAATAAAGGTAGGTTATGGTTTACTTAATTTTCAAGCTAATGAAAGTAAAAAAGATCAAGAAAATACTTCTTCTGGGGAATCTTTTTACAAGTCTCCTTTTAAGGTCTTAGGATTAATGGATGCTAAGCAAGCAAGGGGTATAAGTTTGGCTGTTATAAATGCTGGAGCTGTTGCTGTGGATACCGCTACGGATACATCAAATGTTGTTAGTGCTGTAGCTAAAGTTATGGCTTGGGATTTGTTTAACCCTTGGGCAAGTGTACTTGAATTTTCGTCTACTCATCCACTAATAGCTAAAAGAATAAAAAATCTCTACAACATTTCACGTGAAATCGGGATGCCATTTAGTATAGAAATTCCTAAATCTTTACCAAGAGAACAAAGTGACGGAATAGATATTAATCCCAATTCATTATGGGATGAATTCTTTATAGATTTATTCTTTGAGTACGCTCCTTTAAATTTTTCTATTATTGGCTTAATCTTAGGATCTATTTTAACAGGTATTTTGAAATTTAACTTAGTTATAACTTTGTTTCTATTTGGTTTAGCTTTGGGTAGTATTTTGAAATGGACTTTTGCTTATAAAGGAGATTTTAAGGTATTAAAAATATTTGATTTATTATCTAAAACAAAGGTTTCAAGGATAAGGGCTATTCCTGCTATAGTTGAAGGAGAGATAGTAGGTAGGGGAGTTGCTGGATACATCCTATCTGAAGATGTTTTATTAAAAGATGACACAGGATTTGTATATGTAGATTATAAAACAGGTATTTCTTGGGGTGATTTAGCTTATGGATTTTTTGTTACCAAAAACTTAATAGGTAAAAAAGCAAAAATAAAAGGATATTTTAGGAGATCCCTATTTCCTTATTTTGAAGCAATAGAAATTATAATGGAGGACGGCAAAAAGTATAGATCATATTTTAAATATTTTTGGCTTGCGGGTGCTATATTAATGTTAATCGCATCAATCTTATCTGTATTTTTGTTCATTTTATAAAATAAATATCAATGAAATTGAGGTAGGTTTTTATCTTTGTTTATTTAATCTCTATCCTATAGAGATTTATTAAAATGAATGGAAGTGAAAAATATGGAGGGATGTAGGGTGTTTGCAGTAGTAGATGGAAACATAGGAGCTTATAAAAGCACTGTGCTTAATCTTATTTCTAAAGAATTGAATTTTTTACCTGTTGATGAACCTTGGTACGAAAATAATTTCCTTGATTTATTTTATCAAGACAAAAAAAGATGGGCTTATTCTACTCAATGGGAATTCTTTACCATAAGAGCTATAAGGCACATGGAAGCTCAAAATAGTACTCAAGAAAACTTACTCCTAGAAAGATCCGTCTATTCTGATAGATATGTTTTTGCTAGATATCTTTACGAACACGGATATATGAATGACAGAGAATGGAAAAGCTATACCAAATGGTTTGACTTCTTAACTGAAAAATTATTAAAAAAACCTACCTTCATTTTATACTTAAGAGCAAAACCTGAAACACTTTACAACAGAATACTTCAGAGATCTAGAGAAATAGAATTACAAAAAGATGGAATAACTCTTGATTACATTAAAGGACTTAATCGTTACTACGAAGATTTTTTAATGCATAACAATTTCAATCTTGATATACCCATAATAGTAGTGGAAACAGATGGAAAATTTTATAGAGATAACGAAAATGATAGAAAAGAATTAATCCAAAAGATTAAAGATTTTCTTAATAGTTTATCGCTTACAAATGTGTAATTAATTTATTAGGTTTTTATGTCCACTATTGAATTTATTAGAGTGCCGAAAGTTCTATCTCCTGCATCTCCAAGACCAGGGACAATAAATCCTTTGTCATTTAGTACTTTATCTATTGCTAAGACATAAAATTCTGCAAAAGGATATTCTTCGTTAAGTTTTAGTAATGATTTTTCATAAGCTATGATTGAGCAAATTTTTATTTTTGATACTTTCCTTTCAAGAAGTATTTGGATAGCTTTATTTATACTACCACCTGTAGCTATCATAGGTTCAAGAATTATAGCTATAAAATTGGTTAAATCGCTAGGTAAATTTGAATAGTATTGAGTAGGTTGTAATGTTTCCTCATTTCTTGATAAACCTACTATCCCTACTATTATGTCGGGTATAAGTTTTGTAAAAGCTGGTAATAGTCCTAAACCTGCTCTTAAAACTGGTATTACGATGTATTTATCCTTAAGGGTGTAACCTGTAGCTAAATCTAAGGGGGTTTCTATTGTTTGGGGTATTAGTTCTACTTTTTCAAGAGAATAAAAGACGAAAATATAAGATAGTTCCTCAAGGGTTTTTCTGAAGATGTCTGGATGAGTATTTTTATTCCTAAGGGTTGAGAGTTTGATTTGGGCTATGGGATGGTTTATGGGGATGATCATTGGTTAGTGGTGGGCCCCCCAGGATTCGAACCTAGAACCCTGCGGTTATGAGCCGCATGCTCTGCCGTTGAGCTAGGGGCCCATTTAAACACCCTAAAACTACTATTCTATAAATTCTATAATTTCCCTCCTTAATGTCTTTTTAATCTAAAAAGGAATTTATAAAAGCTGTTGAATAAATTTATTGTGAAATTATAAAAATTTAATAAAAAGGAGGTGTTTTTATGGTAACTGATACCCTAGAGTATGTTAAAAGTTTGGTAAGAGAAATACCTGATTTTCCAAAACCGGGAGTGAATTTTAAAGATATAACTCCGCTTCTTAGAGACAAAAAAGCTTTTCAATACGTAGTTGATTCAATAGCTAACTACTACGTTGATAAAAATATAGATATAGTTGTACCTATAGAAGCTAGAGGGTATATAATAGGGTCTGCTATAGCTTACAAATTGTCTGCTGGTGTTGTACCAGTAAGAAAACAAGGAAAATTACCTTATGAAAAATTATCCGCAGCTTATCAACTGGAATACGGTGAAGAAATTCTTGAAATACATACTGATCTTATAAAACCCGGAGAAAGAGTTTTAATAGTGGACGATCTAATAGCTACAGGTGGAACAGCAGAAGCTACAAAAAGATTAGTAGAAAATCTTAAAGGAATTGTCGTAGGTTTTGCTTTTATAATAGAACTTACTTTCCTAAATGGAAAAGAAAAAATAAAAGATTATCCTTATTTTTCTCTCATAAAATACTAGCCTAATATAAATGCTTAACAAAATTTTATTATATTTGCTTATATTTTTAGTTTCTCTTCAAAAAATCGTATCCTCTGAAAAATTTTTACTCTATGTTTTTAATCTACCTATTAATGAATCATCCTTTACTGTTGAAAATAAAAATATATGGGTTAATGAAGAAGTTATAAAGATTATAAAAATGAAAGTAAAAATCGAAAATCTTGAGGATTTTTACGATAAATCAAAAAAAATGTATAATCTTGTTTTGTTATGTGAAAAAAATAAAGATAAACTATTTTTGAGCGTAAATTATGAAACTAAAATCATAGATGTTAATACTCTTAGATTTAACAAGCAAGATTCTTCTTTACGAAATAAAAAATACTCTACATTAAACAAGCTTGAAAAGGAATATTTAACAAAAGAAACAAAATATTTTAAGGTTTATTATACTAATGAGCAATTAGGTGTTATGTTAAGTAATTTGTTAGATTATTATTACGAAAGTATATCTAATTTTTTGGATGTAAAAAACGAAATTTTGGGTCAAAATGTTTTAAAAAATAAAGTACCAATATATTTAGCTCCTACTGATGATGTTTATAAAAGTTACTCTGTTGTACCGGATTGGTCAAGTGGAGCTTTTGTTTATAATTTTTTATATTCCTCTGTAGCTATATATGCTCATGAAAGAGATTCTTTTCTAATTCAAAGAGTGCTCCCTCATGAAATTACTCATTTAATACTTTATTTATATTGGCAAGAAAACGTTTTAGATTCAAGAACTAAATTCCTTCAGGAGGGAACGGCTCAGTATAATGAATATCTCCTTTTGACAGGTTTGGATGAAATAGTAATACACCCACAAAAGAAGATTACCTTTGCAAATTTGTTATATCCTTATCTTGATTCACAGGAAAATATAAAAGATTTCTATCAAAATTCTTTGGGTTTTGTCTCTTTTTTGGTATGTAAGTACGGAAAGCACAGATTTACCCAATTAATAAAGAAATTGAAAAATAATTCTGATGTTTTAAAAGCTATAAATGAAGTTTATCAGTTTTCTTTGTCAAATGATGAAAATATTTTAATAAATGAAATAGACAAACAATGGGATTACTTTATAAGAAACCGGGTTCCTACTCCCTTAAGATAAGGTTAGCCTTATGATTACTGTAGTCGTCCCTACTTACGGAATAAATGAAATTTTAAAAAAAGTAATTTTTTTTTTAGTTTTCAAACTTTTAAAAATTTTGAAATTATAATAGTTGATACTCATGAAAATTCATCTTATAAGGAATTTACTAATTTTGAATTTAACGTGAATTATTCTTTGCGTTATGTATGGGTAAGGGATTTTATAAAAAATGAGCAATTTTACACCAAATCCTTAGCAAGAAACTTAGGAATCCAACTTTCCAAGAATGATTATATACTACTTATTGATGCTGATATGATACCTCATCCTAACTTAATTCAAAATCACCTAAAAATCTTAAACAAGATGAAGTATAAAAATGTAGTTCTAGTTGGTTTAGAATTAAGAACATTAAAACAAGATGAATACTTAAAAATTAAAGACTTGATTTCTAAAATACGTAATTCTGAAGAATTAGAAAAATTATTTTGTTTTCATTTTAGTAACAGAAGTAGAAAAAATTTGAGTTTTAGAAGGATAGGATGGTATAAATTCTTAACGGGTAATCTTTTGTCGACAAGAGAACTTTTTATAAAAACGGGTATGTTTGATAAAAATTTTATAAGTTACGGATTTGAAGATTTGGAATTAGGCTATAGATTTGAAAAATTGGGTTCTAAAATATTTTTTAATCCCACTGCTTTAACAATACACCTTCATCCATTACCAATTGATAGAAGAGTGGAAAATAAAATTAATTCTGTAAAAAATCTAAAGATATTTTATCAAAAATATCAAAACAAGGAAATACTTAAAAAGCTAGGTATAAACTTTTATAGCA
>JBKBIY010000051.1:0-8914 GCA_046294045.1 bacterium
ATTACTATAGGCGGAATGATCGGTGGACCTATGGGTTTTATCATAGGAGCTACTCTTGGAGGAGGATTGTATAACTTAATTAAAAATGGAAAATTTAAAGAATGAAAATGGAAGCTGAAAAGTACAGAAAAAGTAGAAAGTTTATCTAATTACAGTAGTTAAGATAAGACTTAAAAGTTTGGGAATGAAAGGTCCTTTTTACAAGGTAGAGCAAAGGGATTGAGAATTTCTTTATTTAGAGGAGCTTATTCCATTTTAATAGGAGCATATAAATCAGTAGATAAATCTAGAGCTGTTGGTTTATTATTTGGTTTATAAAATTTTACAAAATTTTAAAAAAATATATTAGTAATTTATTTTTAGTGAAGCAATAGTCATTAGGTAAATATATAATATAGGAGGTGAAAGGTATGGAAAAAGTAGAAGGTCTTTCTAATTACAGTAGTAAAATAACACTTAAAGGTGTGAAAGTAAAAGGTCCTTTAGGAAAGAAAGAAGTAAAAATATCTGGGGATGAAGTGGAGAAAACACCAGATGATTCCTTTTTACAAGGTATGGCAAAAGGTTTGGGAATTTCTTTATTTGGAGGAGCCTACTCCGTTTTAACGGGAGCTTATAAATCAATAGAAGGATATTCCAAAACTAGCGAAGCAGCAAAGAGTGTAGGATTAGATGAATGGGAAGCAGCAAAGGCAGGACTCAAAGGAGCATTTTTAGGAGGAATAAAGGGATTTTCTCATGGGTTACTTGATACTTTGGCTATTGGCTCTATAGTGGCTATTAGCGGAGCTATTGGTGGTCCTGTAGGTGCTGCTGTAGGAGCTATTATTGGAGGAGGATTATATAATCTGCTTAAAGATGCAGTAAGAGTATAAAAAGGAAAAAAGAGATTTTTATAGAAAATATAAAACAGTCAGCGGGGTGTAGCTCAGCCTGGATTAGAGCGCGTGCCTTGGGAGCACGAGGTCTGCGGTTCAAGTCCGCACACCCCGACACCTAAATAAAAATTCAATGAAAATTAAAACCTCCTTCATATCATCTTCTTTCGAAAATAATTCCTACCCCAAAGGCATAGCTTGCGTACAATGCACCATCGAAACCTTAAATTATGAAATATCTTTCTCTTTCATAAGAAAAGCAGACGAGTTTACTATAGAAGGTTTTGTACAAAATGATAATCTATGCCAAAAATTAGCAATAGAGAAAACTCTTAAAATGCTCCATTACATCGAAAATCTCTCTTTACAAAATTTTTCCCAAAATTCTTCTCAAAATTCTTCCCAAAATTCTTTCCAAACTAACGAAGAGCAAGTAGTTAGTGTTCACGAAGTGAATGGTTTCCAAAGTTATCAAAATTATCAAGTAAAAAAAGCTCAGAAAGATTCCTATAAACAAAAAGTTATAGAAATTATAAACTTACTTAACTGGAATGTTGATAAATTTTCAAAATTTGTTCAAAAATTTAAGAAAAAGAAAATTAACGAGCTTACGTTAAAAGATTGGGAAGAAATTTACACATACCTTTCTAATAAACTATATCATACAAATGAAGAAAAATCTGTTAATTATAGTGAGGATCTAATAAATGAAGAAAAGGATATAGAAATTATAAAACCTGAAGAGTGGGAAGAGATAATATAAAAAGGATGTTTTAAATTAAGTGTCAAAAAATATCTAAAATAGTAATGTTGCAAGTAAACGATATTCATAAAACCTACAAAAAAGGTAAGCAAACGGTAAAAGCTCTCAAAGGATTAAGTTTCTTCGTAGCTGAAAACGAATCCTTTGCACTTATTGGTCCAAACGGAGCAGGAAAAACTACTACCATAAAGGCAATCCTTAATTTAATAGATCTAGAAAAAGGTGAAATAACTATTGATGGTAAAAGTGTAAAACACTATGAAACAAGAAAATTTATTGGTTATGCCCCCGAAATACCTTACTATCCTACCCATATCCCCGCTATAAAATTACTTCATTTCTACCTTAATCTATACGACAAAAAAGTTGAAAAAGAAAAAATAGAATACTATTTTGAACTTGTCAAATTAAAAAATTTTATGAATTCTCCCTTATCTAATTACTCAAAAGGAATGATGCAAAGGTTTAGTATTTTACAAGCTATAATAATCGAACCTAAACTATTGATACTAGATGAATTAACAAGTGGTCTTGATCCTATAGGACAATACGAAATAGTTGAAATAGTAAAAAATTTGAAATACAAAACTACCATTCTTTTTACTTCTCATAATTTAGCAGAAATAGAACAAATATGCGATAAAGTTATGATTATAAATAAAGGTAGAAGTATTTTTTATGGCTCAATTCAAGACTTGAAATCTACTTATGGTGGAGATTTGTATAAAATATTCTTTGATTTAATTATGGAAGATAATAAAAATTATAAGGAGTAAAAAGTATGGAAACTACTTTGGAAAATCTAAAAGTAGCTTATGTACCCAAAAAAGAAATCATAGAAAATTCAAATATTTACAAAATTCTTCAAGAAGAAAAAATAACTTATGAGGAATTTATTGAAAAATCATATCAAGATTATCAATGGTTTTGGAATAGATTTTTTAAAGACATAGATTTTAAATGGATTAAATATCCTGATAAAATTGTTGAACTAGAAAACATAAATACCAAGTGGTTTTTGGGTGGAGAACTTAATATTTCATTAAATTGTTTAAGTGCCCAGGGTAGTAAAATAGCAATTATCCAGGTGGATGAAAACATGAATCAAAATATTTTATCTTATTCTGAATTAGCGGAAAGAGTTAATAAATTAGCAAATTTTCTTACAAATGTAGGAATAAATCAAGGAGATAGGGTAGCTTTATTTATGCCTTTATGTCTTGAAAGCGTTGAAGCTTTTCTAGCTCTTGCAAGAATAGGTGCAGTTGCTGTACCACTTTTCTCAGGATTCGGTAAAGATTCTATAAATATTAGACTCAAAGATTCTCAGGCTAAAATGGTAATATCTTATACTTACAATGTAAGAAGAGGAAAAATTATCGATATGAAACAAACCCTTTTTGAAGCAGTTCAAGATACAAACGTAGAAAAAATTCTTTTTATTGGTCATTTTGGAAAAGAAAAATTCTACAATTCAATTGAATTATATTCTTACGAGGAAGTTAGTAAATGTTCTCCTTACATAAAGGTACCAAGTTTTGCTTCAAATCATCCTTTGATGATAATATATACCTCTGGGACAACGGGTTTACCAAAGGGTATTCTTCATTTTCATGCTGGTTTTCCTATAAAAGCTGCCCAAGATATGTATCATTTGTTTGATATAAAAAGTCAAGATGTTGTTACATGGATAACTGATATAGGATGGATGATGGGACCATGGTTAATATATGGTACTTTGATTAATCGAGCTACGATATTTATATACAACGGTTCTCCTGATTACCCAGATGTTGATATAATTTGGAGACTAGTTGAAAAATATAATGTAACATGTGTGGGATTATCTCCATCTTATATCAGGTCTATTGCTTCAAAATCTAATGTTTCACAAATGAAATTAGATTCTTTAAGAATGGTTGGGTCCACTGGTGAGGTATGGGATGAATACCATTGGAATTGGACATTTAAAAATATTTGTAAAGAAGAAAAACCTATCATAAATTATTCTGGGGGTACTGAAGTTAGCGGAGGAATCCTTGGTAATGTAGTCATTAAACCTATAAAACCTTTGTCTTTTAATACAATGCTTCCGGGAATAAAAGCTGAAGTTTTGGATGAAGAAGGTAAACCAGTTAGAAGTGAAGCGGGATATCTTTGTATAATGAATCATAATCCTGGTTTAGCTACGACTTTTTGGAATAATCATGAAAAATACATTCAAACTTACTGGTCAAAATTCCCTAATATATGGTTTCATGGAGATTTAGCTTATATTGATAAAGAAGGTTATTACTATATTCTAGGAAGGGCTGATGATACTTTGAAAATAGCAGGTAAGAGAATAGGACCTGCAGAATATGAAACAGTTATAAATAGTATTGAAGGGATTAAGGAATCTGCTGTTATTGGTGCACCCGATAGTTTAAAAGGAATGGTACCTGTTGCTTTTGTAGTACCTGAATCAACAGGAGATGATACTCTTAAAGAAAAAATATTTAAAAAAGTTAGTGAAATGTTAGGAAAACCCTTCGCTTTAAAAGAGATAATTTTTGTTACTGATCTTCCTAAAACTAGAAATTTTAAAATAATGAGAAGAATACTTAGAGATATTTTTGTATATGGTGAAATAAAAGGAGACGTTAGTAATTTAGTTAATCCTGAAGTTTGTGAAAAAATAAAGCAAGAAGTACGAAAGGTAAGCTTATGAAAACGAAAGATTATCAATTAAATTTTCAGGAAATAGAAGAAAAATGGCAGAAATACTGGGAAGATAACCAGGTTTATAAAGCAGTTTTTGATCCCACTAAGCCTAAAAAATATATCTTGGAAATGTTCCCTTATCCCAGTGGGCAGTTACATATGGGACATGCCAGAAATTATTGTATAGGTGACGCTATAGCAAGATTCTATCTTTTAAAAGGTTATAATGTTCTTCATCCTATGGGTTGGGATGCTTTTGGTTTACCTGCAGAAAACGCAGCTATTAAACATGGAGTTCATCCTAAAATATGGACAGATAATAACATAAAAACAATGAAAAATCAATTAAAAAAATTAGGATTAGCGTACGATTGGTCAAGAGAAATTAATACTTCCTCCCCTGAATATTATAAATTCACTCAATGGATGTTTCTTAAACTTTACGAAAATGGTTTAGCGTATAGAAAAAAAGGATGGGTTAATTGGTGTTTTAATTGTCAAACAGTTTTAGCTAATGAACAAGTTATCGAAGGTAAATGTTGGAGATGTGGTAATATAGTCGGGAAAAAAGAGTTAGAACAATGGTATATAAAAATTACAAAATATGCAGACAGCTTGCTTCAAGAACTTGATAATCTTAGTGGTTGGAATGAAAATGTAAAACAAATGCAAAGAAATTGGATAGGTAAAAGTAAAGGAGCTATAATAAAATTTTGGATACCTGAACTAAATGAGTATTTAGAAATTTTCACCACACGCGCTGACACTTTGCCAGGTGTAACTTTCTTATCTTTGGCTCCAGAACACCCATTAACACAAAAAATAATTAAATTAGCTAAAAATCCAGAAATTGAAGAGTTTTTGAAAAAATCATTATCTTTAACTACTACTGAAAGAACAAAAGAGAAAAATGGAATATTTACCGGTGTATATGCTCAAAATCCGCTAAATGGTAAATACATACCAATTTGGATAGCAAACTATGTTTTAGTTGATTACGGTACAGGCGCTGTTATGGGAGTACCAGCTCATGATCAACGAGATTACGAATTTGCTAAAAATTATAATTTACCTATTATACCTGTGATTATGCCAGAATATGAAGTAATTGAAAAAGCTTATGAAGATAAAAAAGGAAAAATGTTTAACGTTGATCCCATCGATGGAATAGATGTAAATGGAATGGATTGTAACGAATTTAGGGTTTTTATTATAAAGTATTTAGAAAATAAAGGATTAGGAAGAGAGGAAGTTAGTTATAGGCTTAAGGATTGGTTGATTTCTAGACAAAGGTATTGGGGAGCCCCTATTCCTATAGTTTATTGTGATTCCTGTGGAATAGTTCCTGTCAAATATGAAGATTTACCAGTACTTTTACCCGAAAGAATAGAGATAACAGGAAAAGGTAAGTCTCCCTTGGAAAATGTTCCAGAATTTGTTAATACCACATGTCCTAAATGTGGTGGAAAAGCTAAAAGAGAAACTGATACAATGGATACTTTCATGTGTTCAAGTTGGTATTACTGGAGATATACCAGTAATTATGAAAAAGATAGTCCTTTTAATAAAGAAGAGCTTTCTTATTGGATGCCTGTTGATCAGTACATAGGGGGTATTGAACATGCTGTGATGCATTTACTTTATTCCAGATTTTTAAGTCACTTTCTTTATGATTTGGGATTAGTACCTACGAAAGAACCTTTTGAAAATCTATTAAATCAAGGTATGGTATGTAAAGATGGAAAAGCTATGTCTAAATCTTTAGGTAATATTGTTTCAATAGAGGAGATATTGGAGAAATATGGAGCTGATACTGGAAGAGTTTTTGAATTATTTGTTGCACCACCAGAAAAAGATATGGAATGGTCTGAAAATGGAATAGAAGGTGTCTATAAATTCCTCAACAGATATTTTTCTTTTTGTAAAAATCTATTAGATAATCTGGATAACAATGTAGGTAATATACAAGAAGATCATAGAAAAAAGATTTTTGTAAAGATTTATAAAACCCTTAATAAAATAACTCAAGAATTTGAAACTAAAAGATATCATTTTAATACTTCAATAGCTTCATTAATGGAATTATTGAATTATTTAGAAGATCAAAAGGATGAAGTTTTTAAAATAAATAAAGAGGATAAGCAGGAATTAGTAGAAATTCTTATAAAGGTGTTAGCTCCATTTGCTCCTCATCTAGCCGAGGAATTATGGTTTATGTATGGAAAAAATTATACCATTTTTAAGGATTTTTGGCCAAGTGTAAAAAAAGAATTCCTCTTTGAAGATAAAATTAATTTGCCTATACAAATTAATGGTAAATTAAGGGGACAAATAGAAATAGATAGAGATGTTGAACAGGAAAAGATAATTGAAATTGTAAAAAAAGACCCAAAAATTTCAAAATACCTTGAAAATAAAGAAATAAAAAAAGTTATTTTTGTTAAAAATAAAATATTGAACTTAATAATTTAATCGAAGAAAGGAAAAATTTTAGTGCCTGAAGGTAAAAGTAAAGACAATATAGAGAACTTACTTTTAACCCTTAAGAAATTTTTTATAGCATTTAGTAAGGAAAATATATTTTATAATGAGGATCAGTTTTCTGACATATTCCTTCCTAAAGATTTCATACCTTCATTAATTCAAAAAGTAAACGATTTTTATCTTTCTAATAAGCAAAACCTTGATAAAATTGACAAATTTTTAATAAGACTTAATTTTTACCAAAGAGAGGTAACTTTAGAGTTTACCATATTAAAAGTAGAAGATATTTATTATTTTGTTTTACTAAACGATAATTATTTAAAATATGAGTTTTTTAGAACTAATATTCTTAACACTCTTTCACATGAACTAAAAACGCCTTTAACTATCATAAAAGGTTATATTCAATATATGATAAAATGTTCAAAAGAAGATAATGTTTTAAATATAATGAACACAATGTTAAATGAAACTTATAGGCTTGAAGAAATAATTTCTGAATTAATAGAAGTTTCTAAATTTTATTCAAATTCTGTTGTTATAAAAAGAGATATATTTTCTGTTAATAAGTTAATATCAATGATTGTTAATAAGTTTGAACCTAAGATAAAATCTAAAGGTATGGATTTAAAAGTAGAAATATCTCAAGAAGATTTTGAAATGATAGCGGATTTTGAGAAAATTAAGTATGTCGTATCTGAACTAATTGAAAATTCCATAAAATATGGTAAAAGTAAAATTATACTAAAATCTTGGGAAGATTATAAGGGATATTATTTCGAAGTTGTTGATAATGGTATAGGAATGAGTAAGGAAGTAATTAAAAGTGTATTTAATTTATTTATGAGAACTGAAAATGAATTAAATAGAAAAGTATATGGTTTGGGGGTAGGGTTATTTTTGGTTAAGAAAATAGTGGAGGCTCATGAAGGAGAAATAAAAATAAAATCACAAGTTAATAAAGGTACTAATGTAAAAATTTTTATACCAAAACACTTTTCTAAAGCTGGTAGCTTAATCGCTGGTAAGTAAATATGGATAACCTTGAAATTTATAAATATAAAGTCGTACAAAAAATAAATTTTTTAAAAACTGAGGAAAGAGAGGAAATATTAAAAAAAGCCGGCTATAATTTATTTAATATACCTTCTAAATATATAACAATAGATTTGCTAACTGATAGTGGTACTAATACAATTAGCGACATTCAATTATCCTTTATGATGCTTTTTGATGAGTCTTATGCGGGATCTGAAAGTTTTGAAAGATTCTATCATAGTGCTCAAAATTTTTGCGGTAAAAAATATATAATTCCTGTTCATCAAGGTAGAGCTGCAGAAAAAATATTAGCAGAAATATTTTGCAAAGAAAACTCTTACGTTATTAGTAATACCCATTTTGACACAGGCTTTGCAATATATAAATATAAAAAATCTATACCTGTAAATATTCCAACTCCTGAAGCTTTGTTTGATAATGATTATCCATTTAAAGGTAACATTGATCTTGAAAAATTAGAACAAATCCTTAAAAAAGAATCTAATAATGTTAGCCATATAGTTATGACTATTACAAATAATGCTTTAGGAGGGCAACCTGTTGAGCTGGATAACCTATCTCAAGCTTACGATATAGCTAAAAAATATAATAAAATATTTGTTATAGATGGTTGTAGAATAGCCGAAAATGCCATTCTTTATAAAAAAATAAAAGGTATTAACCGAGAAATAAAGGAAATAATACACTCATATACAAAGCGCTGTGATATCTTTTATATGAGTACTAAGAAAGATGGCATCGCTCATATGGGTGGATTCATAGCTACAGACAATCCTGAATTTTTTCCCACGTTTAGAAAACTAGCCATACTTTTTGAAGGATTCCCTTCCTACGGTGGATTATCAGGAAAAGATATGGAGATAATCGCCAAAGGATTGGAAGAAGTATTAGATGAAGATTATCTACGAGATAGAATTAATCAAGTTTCTTTTTTAGGGAATATTTTGGATAATTTAGGAATTCCTGTTATTAAGCCTTTTGGAGGTCATGCTGTATTTGTAGACGCTCAAAGATTCATAGATCATAT
>JBKBIY010000052.1:0-8890 GCA_046294045.1 bacterium
AAAAATTTTTTTCCATAATAAATGATACTATTTCATTAACTCTTAAACATAAATTTCTATATACACTCATATCTGTAATTTGTGAGCCTATATGGAAGTGTAGACCAATAAATTCTAAACTTTTGGATTTTTTTATTTTTTGCAAAGCGCTATCCAATTTTTCAAAATTAATTCCAAATTTATTTTCATATAATCCAGTAGTTATGGCTTTATGCGTAAGAGGATCAACATTTGGGTTAACCCTAAGGGATATTTTAGCTGTTTTATTGAGGCTTGAGGCTATGTTATTTATGATTTCTATTTCCTCTATACTTTCTACGTTTATAGAATCAATATCATGAATTATAGCTGTTTTTATTTGTTCATCTGTTTTACCTACTCCTGACATTACAATGGAATTGAATCCGATTTCAATTGCTAATTTTAATTCACCTAAACTTACTACCTCAGCTCCTAATCCTCTTTGTTTTATCACTTCTAATAAATATCTGTTAGAATTCGCTTTTAAAGAATAAAAAATCTTAAAATTACCTTTATATTTTTCAATTTCGTCAATGGTTTTTTCTAAAAAATCTACATCGTAAAAATATAGGGGAGTAGGTAAATTTGTTAATTCTTTTTTCAATTTTTTCAACACCTCAAGATTAATGTTTTAATTAACATTCAAAAAAACAAACGATTAAGTTTATTTAAAGCCTCTATTTTGTTTTTAGTATCTATAACTAAAGTTATATTGTATTCACTGCTACCGTAGGAAATCATTCTTATTGGTATGTCTTCAAGAAGATTGACTATTTTCTGTATAAAACCAGGTTTATCTTTTGGTACATAACCTACACAGCATATAACGGTATTATTTTTTATTACTTCAACACTTGAAAAAGTAGAGAGCTCTTGTATTATTTCTTCAAGATGAGATTCATCATCAATTGTTAAGGAAACTGATACTTCTGAAGTTGTTATTACGTCTACTGGTACTTTGTATCTTTCGAATACTTCAAATATTTTTCTCAGAAATCCGTAAGCCATAAGCATTCTATAACTTTTTATTTGTATAATGGTGATATTATCTTTTGCTGCTACTGCTTTGAATCCCTCAGAGGTAATTAAATTTGTTATCACTGTACCAGCTGCAAAAGGATTAAAGGTATTTTTAAGAATAACTGGAATAGATTTCTTTTGAGCGGGTAAAATAGTTGAAGGATGTAATACTTTAGCACCAAAATAAGCTAGCTCTGCAGCTTCTTCAAAGGTAAGGTAGTTTACTGTAAAAGTATTTTCTACAAATCTGGGATCATTATTATGCATTCCACTTACATCAGACCATATTTGTATTTCCTCTGCATTTATCGAAGCTCCAATTATAGAAGCTGTATAATCACTACCCCCTCTACCTAAATTATCAACATTACCTACACAATCCCTACAAATATAACCCTGAGTTATATAAAGATTATTTTCTTTAAATATCTGTGAACACATATTATTAATAAACTCATAATCAGGATTTCCATCTTCATCTATTTTCATAAAATCTAATGCGCTTACTAAAATGTTATCTATCCCTTCTTGTAGAAGAAAATTATGAAAAATGTAGGAAGTTAATATTTCTCCTTGACTAACTATTATTTTTTCTTCTTTTTTAGTTATGTTGCTGCTTTCGTTTTTTATGTTTTTTATATTGTTAACTATTTCTTCTAGAAAAGTTAAAGATTCAGTTTTTAATTTATCATTATAAAATAGTTCATTTATAATGTTCTCAAAAGTTATCCTTAGTTCTTTAAGATCTGAATTACTTTCTTTACCTTCTTTCATATTATGAGAAATTCTAAAAAGCAAATTGGTTATCCCAAAAACTGCTGATAATACAACTATTAAATTTTTTCCATTTGCTTTTATTTCTCTAACTATTATATCTTTAACTTTTGTTATATTTTTAGCATTTGCTAGGCTGCTTCCACCAAACTTAAATACCTTCATAACATCACTACCCCTCTTAAACTTTCTATAATTTCATTTTCATTTATCTGATCTATATCTATTTCCTTTATCAACGTAGCTTTGCTTAAAAAAGGAACAAAATATATAATTAATTTGTTTTCTTTGAAAATGAAAAATAAATCGTTTTCATTTGTATCAAATATTTTTATATTCATAAAATCTACATTTTTCTGAATTACATACTCCATGTTACCAAAAATCTTTGGAAAATTCTTTTCTATTTGATCAAAAACACTTTCCACTTTTTTGATGTATTCATTAAAATTAGTTAAATAAATGTTATCTATTTTGAAGTTATTTTTTGTAAGTTCAATAATAATTTCATTTACTGTTTGAAATCTATTTTGATGATTAATTTCAACACATCTTAAAAGTATATCTAAAAACTTCTGAGAAATCTTTTCTCTTGCTAAATCTTTAGCAAGGATTATAAATTCATTATGTAGATTATTATTAAAATAAAAGCTTTGCTCTTTTGGTTTTACGCCTGATATTATTTCTAAAAAAGTAATTCCTAAAGAAAAAATATCATTATAAGGTTTATAAGGTAGATTTTGGTATTGCTCTGGTGGGGAATAACCAGGACTTACAAAAGTTAAATTCCTTCCAAAAAAATTTGCTATACCAAAATCTATAATTTTTACCATGTCTTGAGTAAAATCTATCATTATATTTGAGGGCTTTATATCTCTATGAATAATGTTACGAGAATGAAGATATTCAACAGCGTTTAAACACATATAAAAATATTTTAATATTTTTTCTTCATCTATATCCTTAAAATCATTAAAAAAAGTTTTTATATCTTTACCTTCTATAAATTCCATCACATAGAAGAAATTTCCATTAAAGTAGAAGCTATCATAAAACTTGGAAATATTAGGATGTTTTAAAGATTTAAGAATAGATATTTCAGAGATAAAGCTTTGTATCATTATATCTTTAGATTCTTTAAAAGGTAGTTTTAACTGCTTTAAAGCAAAAACAAAAGGTATTTTTAAGTGCCTAACTTTGTAAACATTTCCCATACCCCCAGAATTCAATAATTCAATAACTTCAAATGTATTAAATATTATCTCCCCAGGATTAAATATTCTCATTTCAAAAATTTTCGTGGTACCTATTAAAAGTTAGTTTATAAGCATTTAAAATATCCCCTTCTTCTATATTATTTCTACAATTTATATCAGCAATCGTCCTGGAAATTTTTAAAATTTTGTGAAATTTTCTAATACTTAGTTTTTTACTTTCATATATATTCTCTATTAACTTTTTAGCTTCCTTATTTAGTTGATTGAAACAAAATTTGTTTATTTCTTCAATAGATAATTCCGAATTGTTTTTTGTCTGTTTTCTTTCTTTTTTAGTTTCTTGTGCTTGATTAACCAAATTTTTATAATAATCAAAATGTGTTTTATTTTTTGAATAAAGGTTTTCAAAAGTTACATTACTTACTTCTATGGAGATATCGATTCTGTCTAATATGGGACCAGAAATTTTGCTCCAGTATTTGGATATTTTACTTACAGGGCATAAACAATCCTTTACGTTTGTTTTATAATACCCGCAAGGACATGGATTCATTGCTGCTATTAATACAAAATCTGCAGGGTACTCTATTTTTGCGTCTGCTCTTGAAATAACTATTTTCTTATTTTCTAAGGGCTCCCTTAAAGCTTCCAATACATTTCTACTATACTCCGCAAATTCATCTAAAAATAATATACCTTTATGTGCTAACGTTATTTCTCCTAATTTAGCTTCCTTTGAGCCTCCTACTATTGAAGCATAAGAAGAAGTATGATGAGGACTTCTATATGGCCTTATGAATTTAAATTTTTTCCAATACTCATATTCATACCCTGCTAAATTATAAATCTTAGCTATCTCAATAAACTCTTCTTCACTAGGAGAAGGAAATAAACATAAAGAAGCTTTGGAAAGGATGGATTTACCAGTACCCGGAGGACCTATCATCAGGATATTGTGGTTTCCAGCTGCTGCCACTGCTAAAGCATACTTAGCAAACTCCTGTCCACTTATGCTCTCAAACAAATTTATGTAATCTTCTAAATCTTCTTTAGCTTCTATTTCCTTAAAATCATTAAAAATTCTTATTTTATCTATATCCAAAACTTCGGAAAGATGAGAAATAAATTTTATTTTTAAAGGAAAATTATTCTTAATAACAGCTAATTCATTTTTATTCCCTTCAGGAAAAACAAAGTATTGAAAGTTTTCTAACGAAAAATCTTTTAATGAAAAATCTTTTAGGTTAATTAGGTAGCTAAGTATGCTTTTAACAGGTAATATTTCACCGTTAAGAGAAAGTTCCCCTGCTACTATAAAATTAGTTTCAGATTTTAAATAGCCAAGTGCTTTTAAAATACAAACTGCTATTGGTAAATCAAAGTGATTACCTTGCTTAGATACATCTATAGGGTGAAGGTTAATTACTACTTTCTTTGGAGGTAGATTAATTCCTAAAAAATTGAGTGCTCCTTTAACTCTATCCTTGGATTCTTGAACAGATTTCGAAGGTAGTCCAACTATGATAAAAGAAGGTAGACCTTTTGAAACTTGGCATTCAACACTAATTATAGGAGGGTTGTGAAAAAGGGTAATAACTTTTGAGTACATTTATACATAGTAACCTGCTCCAAAATCTTCTTCTTTCCATTTAGATAGGTTCTCTATTGCCATATCTAAAGCTATATTTAGGTGCTCTGTGGCTTCTGCTGCTAAGTTAAGACCGCTTTCTCTAACCTTTTCTATCTCATGCAAAATATTCTCACGACTTTCCTCATTAGGAGCATTATTTAATTCTTCAAGTAAATCCGGTAAAATTCTTAACTCTTGTATAGCTTGTAAGAACATATCTATACCTGTTAATCCTATTTCTATTTGTTCTTTAAAGTAGGGCATTAAATCTTCGGGAACTTCTAAGTTTTCTACTGTGTTACCAGCTTCCTCTATTTTTTGATAAATACTGTCCAAAATATCCAAATATTCATCAGTAGATATTTCATAAGATAAAAGTTGTTCTACTTTTAGTTTGATAATGTCATAATTTTTGGTTATTTTTACTCTTGCGGGTCTTGCTACCGCTTGTGAAACTCTTGGTAGTGGTGCACCACACTTTAAACAAAAATTCTCACCATCCGGGTTAATATTACCACATTTTACACAAATCCTACCCATTGAAATAAAGATTCTCTTTCCCTAAAAATTTACCTTCTTTAACTATAAAAAAAACAAAAACAAGTATATTTAATTTTTTTATAGTTTTAGTTCCATTTTTAACCATTTTTTATCTTTTTCGCAAACAGAGAATCCTAAGGTTTTATATAAATTTATTGCTTTATGGTTATTTTCGCCAACCCAAAGGATGACAAATTCCACTTTTTTGTTCCTTTGTTTATTTTTTTGTTTTGCTCTTGTTATAAACTCGCCAATTAAGTAAGTAGCTATTTTCATACCTCTATATTCTGGTTTTACTACTAATTCATGAATATTTATAGAATTCCGTTGTAATTTCTTGTCATAATATAAACAATCTCCTGCAATGAAACCAACAATTTCTTGATTTTTTTTAGCTAGTAATATTAAGGAATTTTCGGTATTATGAAAATATAACCAATCTATGTATTGTTCTACCTCTTTTTCATTTTTATAATGATAATCATCCATATCAGCGTATGATTTTTGATATACATCAATTAAAGTATTTCTTACCTCGAAAAAATCTTGAGGATCCTCTATTTCAAAAAATTTAAAAAAATCTCAGGTAAAACTATCCTTAGATAATACCGTTTTCTTGTTTACCATTAACATAAAAACCACCCCTCCAATAATATATTTGGAAAGAATATAAAAAAACTCCTTAAATTTATTTTTAAAATTATTTTATAACGAAATTATTTTTTTACTTCAGCTAAACCTTCCTCGTATATATAAAAAATACCGAATTTATTTCGGAAACTGTACACATTTGCAGGAGCTTCAAAAATATTTTCAAAAATTTTGTTATTACCCTCTAATACCACATTCCTAAAGATTTTTTCTTCTTTATTCTCTACTAAATTAAACAAAACCAGAAATTTGTCGCTCTTGTTTTCTAAGCAATAAAAATTATACACTGTTTTATCTAAGTTTACGGATAAAATTTTCTCTTTTTCTTCATCTATTATTCTGAATTTGAAAACATTTATAACTTTATCTTTTTCTTCCAAAAATATAAGATCATCCGTTGAAGGATTTGGATCAAAAATGATAAACTTTGAAGAGAAAATATTTTTCATCTCCTTTGATATAAGATTGTATTGAAAAATTTCATAATTTTTGTTTTTATTTAGAACGTTTAGAAATAAGTTATCATTTATAAGTTTTAGATCTAGTATTTTGTAACCGTTTTTATCAAAATTGTTCTTTATCTCGCTAATATCAAAATTTTCCACATTGTTATATTTATATCTAAATAAATGTAGCTTTCTATCTGTTCTTTTATTTTTGTCGTATTTATAGCCTATCCAGTAAAAATAATCTTTTCCTGGCAACGGTTCAGATAGGTTATAAGATGGACTTTCAAATGAATGAATTTTTACTTTAGGTGAAATGTAATAAAATTTGTTCCCCATTGCCAAACTATTTATTAATATCTCTCTTTTAGGATTAAACGAGGTAGTATTAAACGATTTTATTTCTGGTATTATTCTATAACCTGAAACATTAGTATTAAAGTCGTAATATACAAGTAACATACCTTTAGCTTTATATAGTTGTAAAAAATATATAACTTCCCCTTGATAATTTTGCTTTACGGAAATAAATTTGTAATCTTCTTGGCTTATTTTCAAGTTGTTATATAGGTATTCCTTAAGGTTAAATATTTTGTATTCATATTCAGATTTTTGTGATTCACTTTTGTTTTGTGGTTCACTTTTATTTTGAGAATAAACAGTACTAAGAATAACTAAGATTGCTATAAGTGATATTATTTTTATGATGAGTTTTCTTTTATATGTTTTCATTTTTATTCCTCCTTGATATTTTTTAATTAAAAAATTTTAGGGGAGGTAAAAAAATCCTCCCCTTTGTGAAATTTTGGTTTACAAATTTTATTTGTTAGCAATTCCCCATTCTATAGATGGCCACCATTGCCATACTTTAATTAATTCACCATCTTTTGTCTTTGCATAACCTTCTAAACTTTTTTCACCATATACTACTCCTACTTCTGTTATTCCAACTTGTTTAAAGGTAATTAATTCGTTTTTTTGCACCTTTGCATCTTGGTTTAGATCTCTCCATATGTATAGATTTTCCAATTCTTCTCCTGTTATTTTTCCATCTTTATTAAAATCGAAGTTTTCAGCTAATTTTTCAAAACCATTTTTGTATCCAAAAGCATTGGACATCAAATTAAATCCATTTACATCTTCCTTTATTTTGTTATTTTCAAAGAATATTATCAATCCATCGTTAGGTCCTATCCATTCTACAAAATCTTTAATTCCATCTGCATTTAAATCAAATAGTTTAGCTCTGCTTTTGTCAAAACTGTTTTTTGCTAAATTAATACCTCCACTAACATCAGGAACACCATTTCTATCTAAATCTATAATTAGTGGATCTCCTGCTGGAGGTGGAGGGGGAGGATCAAAACGTACATAATAGTCTGTTGTAGTTATATCTTCTTGAATTACATCTTGGAAGCTAATAATGGTAACATCTCCTTCATCATTTGTTGTAACATCTGTCCTTAAGAATGTTCTAACTCTATCCACTGTTTGTCCTACCCATGATATCAAACTACCTGAGCCGGTAATTACTGTGTTGTGGAAGTGCCTGGTTATTACTAAATCTGGTAGCCTAACTGTTTGTGTGAATTGACTATCTTCCTGAATATTACCCTTTTTAATACCTGCAAGTGCTATGCTTGTTAGGATTGCTATCATTGCTATTAACATTATCCACTTTCTCATTTTCATCACCTCCTCACTATAATATATAACAAAAAATTTCCAAAAATTGTTAAAAATTTGTTACAAAAATTAGGAATTTTGTCATCTTTGAAGGTGCAGTATAAAGTGGATTATCCTCTTAGCTACAGCTACGGATCATTACAGTAAAAAGCACTGGAATCATTATCCAGATTATCGCAGCTATTACTCCGACTACTCCTAACTCCCGCGCCAGCCTAGAAAGATACATTCTCAGAAAGATAACGAGTCCCACAATGAGTCCTCCATACCAAACTGCTACTATCACTGGAGCAAGAGGGCGATTCACCTTCAAAGCTATCGCTAAAAAAGCCATCGCCGGCCCAACCAACAACCCCCAAGCAAGAGTGGCTAATAACACCTTGGTCTCCTTGTCATCTGGAGTAAAATTCATCTTTATCACCCCCCTCTAAGTCGACGGTAACCAGCAAGCCAGTGATTGCTAATTAGGAATTTTTCACTTTTAAAGACCATAAAAAAGTAACAATGGAATGAACCGCAAATAAATTTAAACTCTCAATTTTTATATCAATCTTTACACTTAAATGATTAGCAAAAATTTCCCTTAAATGTTTGCTTATTCCATACTTTTCTCCCCCAAAAAACCAAAAAACTTTCTCTTTTTTATAACTTTCAAAAATTTTAGTTAAGCTAACAGAATTTTTCTTGTTTTCTAAAAAATAAACCTTATAATCACTAAAATCAAAATTCAAAATGAATTCTCTTAAATTCTCTGTTTTTATTGTTTTCACATTTTGTTCAAAAACAAACCCTTTGGAAGCTCTTATAACTCGAGGATTAAAAGGAAAAACACAATTCCCTATCAATATCGTATTATAAACCCCAAAAGCTGAATTATTTCTAAATATACCCCCTAAATTCCACGG
>JBKBIY010000053.1:0-8887 GCA_046294045.1 bacterium
CCATCAGAAAGGTTTTGATATACTTTATCAAGCAGTAGAAAATCTAGAATCCAGTAGTTTTAACTTAGTTGTCTTAGGAACAGGAAATCCAGAAATACAAAATAGCATCCTGGAATTATCCAAAAAATACAGAGATTTTATATATGTAAACATAGCGTTTGATGAATCTTTAGCAAGAAAAATCTATGCAGCTTCAGATTATTTCTTAATACCTTCTAGATTCGAGCCTTGCGGTTTATCCCAAATGATTTCATACAGATACGCCACCATACCCATAGCAACAAAAACCGGAGGACTAAAAGATAGCATAATAGATATTTTTGAAGATCCTCAAAATGGTACAGGTTTACTTATAGAAAAAGCAGATCCGTTTTTATTATCTCAGGCTATGAAGAAAGCCATAGAATTACCTAAAGAAAAATTGTTTAATTTAAGAGAAAAAGTTTTCAATTTAGATTTTAGTTGGAAAACAAGTGCCCAAAAGTATATCGAAATCTACGAAAAACTTGTAACTAAAATAAAATAAAAACAAAATAAAAGAAATAATTAATGAGTAAATACAAGCTAAATTTATTAGATGCAGTATTGATAGTAGTAGGTTCGATGATAGGATCGGGCATCTTTATAGTGCCCTCAATCGTAGCCTCAAAACTACCTGATAGTTCCAGCGTTTTTTTAATCTGGATAATAGCAGGGATAATAACCATATTAGGAGCTATAAATTATGCTGAACTAGCTTCTCTTTTTCCTGGTACAGGGGGACAATACACTTACCTAAAAGAAACTTATGGTAAAGTTGTAGGGTTTCTTTTTGTTTGGACAAGTTTTTTTGTTATACAAGCAGGTACAATAGCAGCTGTAGCAATAGCCATGGCTAAATATATAGGTACCTTTTTTCCTTTCATATCAGAACAAAATGTATTAATAAATTTCGATTTCATTAAAATAAATTCAGCCCAAATAGTAGGAATAGCTTCAGTAATAATTTTAACATTAATCAATATATTTGGATTAAAATTAGGATCATTGGTGCAGAATGTATTTACATTTTCAAAAGTAGGTGTGATAGTTATTTTGGTGATTACGGCTTTTCTTTTTGGTAATGGTAGTTTAGATAAAGCTTTCTCAAGCCACAATGTGGAAAGTTTGTCAAATATAAATTTAATATTAATGGTCTTTGCATGGAGTTTATCTAAAGTTTTCTTTGCCTATGATGCTTGGTATTATTTAACTTACGTATCTCATGAAGTAAAAGATTCTCATAAAAATGTACCATTGGCTATGGTCATTGGTACAGCCATAACAACCTTGATTTATTTAACCGTTACTTTTAGCTATTTCTATTGTTTAGGAATAGAAGGAGTAAGTAAATCATTTGATAACAAAGTAGCAGAGGAAGTTGCAAAAGTAATATTTCCAGCTTTCGGTGTATATTTTATAGCTGCAGGTATAATAATTTCAACTTTCGGATGTAATAATGGATTAATTTTAACAAGCTCAAGGCTAATATATGCTTTAGCATTGGATAAATTATTTCCGTCCTACTTTGCCGAATATCATCCAAAATATCAAACCCCTCATATTTCTCTGATTTTTCAGGGAGTATGGGTAAGCTTACTAATTTTGCTTGGTAATTATAGTTCGTTATTAACTTATGTAACTTTTGCTTCTATATTTTTTAATTTTTTAACAGTACTAGCGGTGATAATTTTAAGATCAAAATTAAAGGAAACTGAAAGGAATTTTAAAGCTTGGTTATATCCTTATAGCACGTTTATATATCTTATATCAACTTTGATTTTTTTGATATATACTTTTCTTAGTAGCCCAAAAGAAACTTTCATAGGAATCTTGATAATATTAACAGGTTTTATATGGTATTTCTTATTTATCAAAAAGACATAACGGGGGGTAAAAATGAAAATTATTTTGTTTTTTGGTCCTCCGGGAAGCGGTAAAGGTACTCAAGCCAACATTCTCTTACAAAATTTCCCAAATCTGGTATACATTGCTACAGGTGATTTAGTAAGAAAAAATATTAATCAACAAACAGAAATCGGAAAAATAGTAGAAAAATATATAAATCAAGGCTTACTTGTACCTTCAGAAATAATAAATCAAATGGTTAAAGAAGAAATATCTAAGCTAAAATCCTCTGTTACTACAATAAAAGGAATAATATTAGATGGATACCCAAGAACTATAGATCAACTTCAATTTATAATTAAAAACTTTTCTGAACCCTGTATAACCTTTTTCTTTGATTTAAGTTTAGAAAAAGTGATAGAAAGAATATCTTATAGAAGAATATGTCCTAATTGTAACTCTATTTACCACATGATATACAATAAACCACAAAAAGATGAGATTTGTGATAAATGTAATACCAACCTAATTCAAAGAAAAGATGATAAAGAAGAGGTAGTAAAGAAAAGATATAAAATTTACTTAGAAGAAACCTTACCAATAATAGAAAAAATGAGAAATTTAGAATTAAATATTCTAAAAATAGATGCTTCACAGGAGATAGATAAAATTAATCAAATAGTAACGGAGGCGATCAATGAAATGCTCTAATTGTGGTAGTTTTTTGCCCCCTAATTCTCCTATATGCCCTTTTTGTGGCACCAAAATTGAACAAACAGAAATAGAAAAAATAAATCAAACAGAAACAGAAAAAATAGAAAAATCAGAAACAGAAATCCTAAAATACGAAGAAGTTAATAAAGATGAAAAAAATCTTGAAAAACCACAAGAAAAAATAGAAAAAAATGTTTTCAATTTACCTTCCCTTAAGTGGTTAGAATTCTCATTAAATTTCATCGCTAACAATATTAGAGACATCGTCATTTTAGGAATAATTAATAATCCCTTGTTTTACTTGATTTCTTTAGGTATGGTTTCTTTTTTTTATAATTCTTATCTTTATCAATTTTGTATAGCTTTCAAGAAAAATGAAATTAAAATTCCTTTTGATTACAAAAAAAATTTCAAAATTGGTTTTCAAATAACATACTTAAATTTTGTTGTTTTTTTACCATTTTTGTTTTTGTTTTTAATACCACTTATTTTTCTTATTATAATAGGAAAGGATGTTTCAAGAAATCCTAATCCTGGATTGATTTTAATATTTATTTTCCTGTATTTAATAATTATAGTTTCATTATCAACTTTACCTATTATTTTTACATTAATAAGGAACTATATTGTCTTGGAGTTAGTAGATTATGAAGAAAGACAATGGAATTTTTTTGAAATAATAAAAAAAACCTACAAAAGAATGTTTAAATATTGGTTAACGTTTATTATTATTTTTTCCTTGATTTTAGTAATATATTACTCTTTATACAACGCTTTTACAATCTTATGCTACTGTACACTAGGTTTAATGCTACTTTTTATTTCCATTCCATATGTAATGATTGATATACTAATTTTAGGATATATGATGAACGAAAAGATAGAAAAAGAAGGTTCGGTAAATAAAAATGTTTAATTTAGTATTTAGTTAAAGATAACCAAGGGGTGAGGGAAGAGTGGAAAATTTGGAAACACTAGAAAAAGGTAAATTACTAATTGAGTGGGCTTCAAAAGAAATGCCTGTACTAAAAATCTTAAGAGAAAATTTTTTACAAAACAAACCATTTGCAGGTATAAAAATAGGAGCCTGCTTACATATAACTTCCGAAACCGCTAACCTAGTACTATTACTTAAAGATGCAGGAGCAAAAGTATTCCTAACAGCTTCAAATCCATTATCTACTAACAACGATATAGTAGAATACTTAAAAAATTACGAAGGAATACATGTGGATTCCAAACGAGGAGAATCTACCCAAGAATATTACCAAAACATAAAAAAAGTTATAGAAAATCAACCAGATTTGATAATAGATGATGGTGGTGATTTAATCTCAACAATATGTACAGAAAATAAAACCCTTGCATCAAAAATAATAGGAGCTTGCGAAGAAACCACTACTGGCGTAATCAGAATAAACAATCTTTTCAAAGATGGAAAACTCCATTTTCCAGTAATTGCAGTTAACAATGCTAAAACAAAACATATGTTTGATAATCGCTATGGTACAGGGCAAAGTACCATAGATGGAATATTAAGAGCAACAAATATATTACTTGCGGGTAAAACTTGTGTCGTAGCAGGTTATGGATGGTGCGGAAAAGGAGTAGCACAAAAACTAAGAGCTATGGGCTCAAAGGTTATAGTCACCGAAATAGATCCCATAAAAGCTTTAGAAGCTGTTATGGATGGCTTCGAAGTTAAAACCATGGAAGAAGCTAGCACTTTAGGTGATATATTTATCACAGTTACAGGTAACACCAAAGTAATTACCGAAAAACATTTTAAAATTATGAAAGATGGAGCCATACTTGCTAATTCTGGACACTTTAACGTGGAAATAGATGTGGAATACCTTGAAAAAAATAAAATTACTAAACGAAAAGTCCGAGAAAATTTAGAAGAATACATAATGCCTGATGGAAAACATTTATACCTAATTGCAGAGGGAAGGTTAGCTAATTTGGTAGCAGCTGAAGGTCACCCAGCAGCAGTAATGGATATGAGCTTTGCTAATCAAGCCTTATGTCTAGAATTTTTTATAAAAAACAAAACTAAACTTAAACCCGGTATATACGAAGTACCTATGGAAATAGATAAAAAAGTAGCTTTCTATAAATTATTATCAATGAAAATAAGAATAGATGAATTAACCGAAGAACAAGAAAAATATCTTAAAAGCTGGAATTTAGGTACATAAAAAAACAAAGAAAGGAGATTAGGAAAATGAGGAACTATTTTTTTACTTCAGAGTCTGTTAGTGAAGGGCATCCTGATAAAGTAGCAGATAGAATTTCTGATGCAATACTTGATGCTTACCTTCGAGAAGATCGTAAAAAAAATCTAAAAATGAAAGAATTTTCTAGAGTAGCTGTAGAAACCATAGTTTTCACAGGTGGATGTTTACTTGTTGGACAAATAACTTCAAAATCTTTTGTTAACATTCCCTTAGTGGTTAGAGACACCATAAAAGACATAGGATACAATTTGGAATGGGGTTATGATCCTGATTACATAGCTGTTATAACTTCAATAGATCCTCAATCACCGGATATATCTCAGGGAGTAAATAACCCTCTTGACAGTGAAGATGAAGAAGATTTAGGAGCAGGAGATCAAGGAATGATGTTTGGATTTGCAGTTAATGAAACTAGAGAATTAATGCCTGCTCCAATTATACTGGCTCACCGTTTAGCTCAAAAACTTACCTATGTAAGAAAACAAAAAATTTTAGATTACCTAGGGCCAGACGCAAAAACACAAGTTACAATTTACTACGAAAATTCTAAACCCACCCGTATTAAAGATATAGTAGTATCTAGTCAACATAAAGACAACGTATCACTAGAAAAAATAAAAAAAGATATTACAGAATATGTTATCTTGCCAACTGTTATGGAATTTATAGAAGTAAATGATTTTAACAAAGATTTTTATAGTGAAAACAAGACAAAAATTCATGTAAATCCAACAGGTAGATTTGTAATAGGTGGGCCAAGAGCAGATAGTGGGCTTACCGGAAGAAAAGTAATAGTTGATACTTACGGTGGTTTTGCTCATGGTGGAGGGTCATTCTCAGGTAAAGATCCTACCAAAGTAGATAGAACCGCAGCTTACATGGCAAGATATATAGCTAAAAACATAGTAGCAGCAAAAATAGCAGAAAAAGTAGAAGTACAACTAGCTTACATAATAGGAGAAAAGAATCCTGTATCAGTCTATATAAATACTTTTGGAACGGGTAAAATTGATGATTTTACTTTAGCAAAATTGGTACAAGAAATATTTGAATTAACACCAACAAGCATTATTAAAAAATTTAAATTATTTGATATAGAGTATACTCCTTTGTCTTCTTATGGACACTTTGGTAGAAATGATTTGGAATTACCTTGGGAAAAAACGGATTCCGTAGAAAAAATAAAAGATAAAATAAGCATAAAAAATTAAGGGAATGAGAAATTTATTGATAGAAATAGGAACAGAAGATCTTCCAGCTTCAAAATGTAAAGATATACTAAATCAGTTAAAATCCAATTTACCTTCAATCTTAAAAAATTATAGATTATCATTTAAAAACACAGAATATTTTTTAACTCATAGAAGAATTTCTACGAAAATACAAGAAGTAAGTGAATATCAAATTGAGGAAAAAGTAGAAAGAAGGGGTCCACCGGTTAATGTAGCATTTGATAGCTCTGGTAATCCAACAAAAGAGTTGCTAGGTTTTCTTAAAAATAACAACGCCTCTCTAGATCAAATAGAAATAAGAAAAATTAATGATAAAGAATACGTATTCATATTAACAGAAAAAGAAACTAAAAACATAAGAGAGATTATAAAAGACATATTGCTAGAACTTATAAAATCATTTCATTTTGAAAAATCAATGTATTGGATATCAAAAGATTTAACCTTTATAAGACCAATAAGATGGATAACAATCCTACTTGACAGTGAAATAATAGAAGTAGAATACTATAGAAATGAAAATAAGCTTTACAAAACGGGAGGGTATACTTACGGTCATAGAATATTTCATCCTAAAAAGATAAGATTAAAATCTGTAGATAATTATGTAGAAGTATTAAGAGAAGCAATGGTAATACCAGATCCTAAAGTAAGGGAAAATCTTATAAAAGATAGTGTATCTAAGATTGAGTTAGAAACAGGTTTAAAAGCAAAACTTAGTCAAGATTTGTTAGAAAATCTTGTATTTATGTACGAATATCCATGTCCTGTACTTTCTGAATTTGATGAAGATTATCTTATTTTACCAGAAGAGCTTATAACCACTATAATTGTTAATCAGCAGCTTTTTATTCCTTTAATGCAAGGAGAATCTTTGTCTAATAAATTTATAGCATTTAAAGAGGGAGAAGTTGTAGATTCAGAAGTTAACAAATATAATTATAAAAGAGTTGTTGAAGCAAGATTAGAGGACGCCCTTCATCTTCTAAAAGAAGACAAAAAGATATTACTTGCTAGTAGGATTCCTAAACTAAAAGAGATAGTATACTATGATGAATTAGGTACTTTATATGATAAAACTATAAGAGTTAAAGCTATAACGGAATATATATGCAACTTTTTAAATTTAGATGAGAAAATACAAGATTTTTTATTAAAAGCAGCAACTTTATGTAAAGCAGATAGAACAACTAAAATAGTTTTCGAATACCCTAACCTTCAAGGAATAATTGGTAAATATTTAGCATTGGAACAAGGAGAATCAGAAGCAGTAGCCACAGCTATTTTCGAACACTATCTACCAGAAACACCAGAAGACAAAAGATTCCCATCTCGATATGAAAGTATAATATTATCCTTAGCAGATAGGATAGACACAATTGTCTCTTTCATATCCATAGGAAATACAATAAAATCAAAAGATACAATAGGATTAAGAAGGGCTTTGTCAACACTGATAAGCTTAATACATAATTTCAAGCTATCACTAGACTTAGAAGAATTAATAAAATACTCTTATTTTGTACTTGAAGATAAAAAATATGGGATTGAAATAAAACCAAAATTAAGTTTAAACAGGGTAATAAAAGAAATAAAAGAGTTTTTCTTTAATAGAGTAGAGGAAATATATAAACAAGAAGGTAAAAATTACGACAAAATAAGGGCAGTTCTACATATATTTTTTAAAGACTATAACCTAGCAGATAAAATTCTTAATTTCATAGATAAAAAATCTTCAGAAGAACTTAAAAACATAGTTTTCCTAAGTAAAAGATTAAAAAATATAGTTTTTAACGATTTCTTGAAAAAAGAAGAATTTGATGAAAATTTGTTTCCATTTTTATTTGAAGATTATGATAATGTCGAAATAATAGATTTTCCTACCAATTTGGATGCAATAAAAATAAATGATAAATTGTTAATTCACAAAGCTGAAATAGATTTGTATAAATTTACTTTACAATATCAAGACGGTTTTTTCAACGATGTAAGGGAAAATTTAGAGGAAAGTTTTCAAAAGATAAAAGAAATAGCATATCTTACCGAGGAATTTTTCAAGAATGTCTTTGTTATGGATGAAAACCAAAATATAAGACTAAACAGAATATTGCTTATTTATAAAACATTTTTATTAACCGTATACTTTGCAGATTTTAGTAAAATTTCCTCGTAGATACACTTTTATTTAAGTGTTAAGAGAGTTTATAAAGAGAGTAATAGAATTTATAGTTAAGTTTATTCTTAAGATAGTATTTAGGTTAGAAGTAAAGGGTTTAGATAAAATTCCTAACGAGGGTCCCTTATTAATCTTGTCCAATCATCATAGTTATTTAGATCCTCCAGCTATAATAGTTTCTTTTCCAAGAGAAATTCATTTTGTAGCTAAAAAAGAATTATTTGAAAATTTTTTTACTAAGTTTTTCGTTAATATGTGGGATTGTATACCAGTGGACAGGGAAACTCCAAAACCGTCAACTTTTAAAAAAATATTTAAGTACCTTGAGGAAGGCAAAGCTGTTGCTATATTTCCCGAAGGAACAAGAGTAAAAAATCCCGAACAATTTGGGAAAGCCCAGGAAGGAGTTAATTATATCCTTTCAAAAACTAAAGTCCCTGTTTTACTACTAAAAATAGAAGGTACTTATCAGTGGTATAAAAAATTTAAAATAACAATTAATATTAAGGATATTATAAGTCAAGAAGAAATTTCAAAAATGAGTGATACGAATTTAGCAGACTTTTTAATGAAAAAAATTTATGAAAATTAATATGAAAATTAAAATAATAAGGGATCCTTTACATGGAGATATAAAAATTTTTCCTCTGGAGTGGTTA
>JBKBIY010000054.1:0-8484 GCA_046294045.1 bacterium
TTATGTTTGTAGATGTTACTAGGTTTCTGTAATAATTTTCTAAGTAATTTTTGTCGTAGATAGCTTCTTTATATCCATGTAGGATTGTTCTTGCTTTAGCAAGTTTTTCGTCTAACAATACTATTTGTATAAAAGAATCAGGTACTTGTGAGGAACTAATTTGTGGACCTTTTACATTTTGATATGTGTTCCATAAATTGGTTAGCAAATTGAAAAGATAAAAGGTAGAAGCTGAAGAAGCTACAGGGGAAAGATTGGATATTTCTGAAAGCGATCTGTAGTTTTCATATTGGCTATAAAGTAAAAATAATTGAGAAGGGTCTATTACCACTTTGGTAGGAATTTTGGAATTAGGACCAAATTTTATAACCTTAGTATTTCCCACTAGAACTTGACTATAATATTTTAATCCGTCATTTAGTTTATCATAAGGTAAATTTGAATCTGGGTAATTTATAGGCTTTTCTTTGTTGTTTACTTGAACTTCTGTTTTATTTTCATTATAAACGAAATACAAGCTGTCGCCTGAGGAAACTTGACCTTCCATTACAACTAACAGTACATTTCTATTTTCATCTATTTGTTCAATTTTTACTTTACCTACTTTTTGGTTACCTCTGTAAACATCTAGGATGTCTCCTTTGTTTAGAAGTGTGTATACTTTTCCGTAGAAGTATTTTTCAACCTGTTTGTAAACTACACCAACTAACTTGTAATCCTGTGCAAAACAAAATAAGACTATAAATACGAAAGTAAAAATAAGAGTAATAAGTTTTAACATCTATTTCCCCTCCTTTTTACGGTACTCTATAATATTTTGAGTAAATAACCTTAAAGACCCGTTAAAGTTTTTTGACAAAATTGTTAAAAATTTTTATAAAACTTTCATATGCAATTAAGAGGGATGGAATTAAAGCGGGTAAATAAGTATTAATATGGAAGTTTTAAGGGTATCACTATGTCAAATTAATTGTAAAGTAGGTGATTTAGAGTACAATTTTCAAAAAATATGTTCTTTTATTGAAAAATCTCTTAGTTTGGGAGCAAAAGTTGTTTGTTTTCCTGAGTTATCAATAATAGGTTATCCTCCTGAAGACATCGTTTTTTACCCACATTTTCTTGAAAAACAGTACTTTTACCTTGAAAGCCTTAAAAATTACTCACGGGAAGCTATAATAATTGTTGGTTTTGTTAATTTAGAAGATAATCTTTACAATTCTGCAGCAATTATTGCTAATGGTAACCTATTTATATACAATAAAATTAACTTACCAAATTATAGTGTTTTCGATGAAGATAGATACTTTAAAAACGGTATTAAACCTTTGATTTTACAATCATTAGATAACATAAAACTTGGGATAACTATTTGTGAGGATATATGGTATCCTACAGAACCTTTGTTATCTTTGGCTAGAAATTCGGTAGATATCATTTTTAATATTTCGGCTTCACCATATCATTATCTAAAACCAAAAATAAGAGAAAATATTTTTAAATCAAGAGCTGTGGATTATTCTACTTTTGTTGCGTTTTGTAATTTGGTAGGTGGGCAAGATGAATTGGTATTTGATGGAAATTCATGTGTTGTTAACAATTATGGGGAGACTATCTCACGAGCTCCTTGTTTTGAAGAATATTTATTAACAGTTGATATAACAAGAGAACAATTAAAAATTGCTAAATTATCACCTATTTTAAAAAAAATTCCTCCTTCTTATCTATCTCCCGAAATACATAAATTAGATCTTAAGCTTTTGCAAACAAGAAATGAACTAAAGACCGAAATTTTCGAATTTCCTAATGAAGAAGAGGAAATATTTAAAGCTTGTGTTTTGGGAACTAAGGATTATGCAATCAAAAATAATTTTAACAAGGTTATCATTGGTATGTCTGGAGGAATAGACTCTTCTCTTGTTACCTGTATAGCTAAGGAAGCTTTAGGAAAAGATAAGGTTTTAGGTTTGTCTATGCCTAGTATGTTTTCATCTTCACATTCCGTTGAGGATGCCCAAAAACTTGCTTCAAATCTACAAATAGATTTCAAAATAATTAAAATAACATCTATCTATGATTGCTTTATAAAATCTTTTGAAGAAATATATAACTATTTAGGTAATACTGATTTTACAGTTGCGGAGGAAAATTTACAAGCAAGAATCCGAGGAAATATATTAATGACCCTCTCAAATAAATTCGGATATCTTTTACTTAGTTGTGGTAATAAAAGTGAAATAAGTATGGGTTACTCTACGTTATATGGAGACCTAGCAGGAGGATTTGCTCCTATAAAAGATCTCTACAAAACCCAAGTTTATAAAATAGCTAAATGGTATAATCAAATCCATAAAGTTATTCCACAAAGAGTTTTTGAAAAACCACCCTCGGCTGAATTAAGACCAAACCAAAAAGATCAAGATACCTTGCCTCCTTATGAAATACTTGACAAAATAATAAAAATGTACGTAGAAAAAAACTATTCTCCTAATTATATCTCAGAGAAGCTTGGTTTAGATATAAAATACTTAGAAGAAATATTAAGAACCCTAGAAAATGCGGAATACAAAAGAAGACAGTCTCCACCAGGAATAAAATTAACCCCCAAATCCTTTGGAAAAGATAGAAGATTCCCAATTACCAAAAAAATCTTCTAGTTTAAAATTTCTTTAATTTTTAAAAAAATGGAAACAAGGGTATTAACAATTTTCTATACTTCAGATGTACATGGAAGGTTTGATGATCAAAAAGTAAAGAAAATTCAAGAGTTAATAAAAGAGTGTGACACTCCAAAAATTTTATTAGATGGTGGGGATATTTTAAAGGGAGGAAACGTTATCTTTTACCCTATAGAAAAAACCTTTCATTATATAGAAAAGCTAAAATACACAGCGATATGTATGGGCAATAGAGAATTTAATTACTTTAGAAGGGTTTTATACGGCAGAATAAAAAAATATCCATTTTTAGCTTGTAATTTAACTGATAAACTTACAAAGAATCCCAAAATTACACCAGCATTGCATGTTATAATTGATATTTTTAGGGTAACCATAGTGGGTTTAACCAAACCTCAATACCCGCCTAACAATTTGTGGGAAAAAATAACAAAATTTAGATTTGAAAACACATTTTTAAGCGTTAAAAAACAAATAGATAACTACCGTAAAATAAGTGATATATTTATCATTCTTTCACATTTGGGAATCGAAGATGATCTTGAACTTGCTAAAAATTTATTTCAAAGTTATTCGGAAATTGTAAATAAATTTATCATTCTAGGGGGGCATGATCACCAAGAGTACCACAATGATCAATTCTTACCCATAATACATAATGAGCCATTCCTAAAGTCAATTACTAAAATTGAACTTTCCTTTAATGTAAATAATTCCCAAAAAAATCTTGTTAATGTAATGTTAGAAAGAATAAAGCTTTAGTAAAATAAAACTTATTAAAATATTTAGATTAGAACCCTAAAGGGTTAGTTAGTTTTTAGCAAAAATTTATTTTATAGGATGGATAACAAGAAAATTAAAATTATTGAAAGCATGATTTTATTAAATACCTTCAACTATGAAGAATGCAGAGCAAAAATAGAACGATATTTGGAAGAAGAAGAGTTTATCTACTACCGCGTAATTCTTAAAATATTGGATTTAATTGAATCCATAGCTACTGAGCAAGATTTCTATAATAAAATAAGTGAAATATATCAATTAACAGATGAAATAGAAGAGGATAATCTGGGAAGGGAATTTAAAAACTTGGTAAAACAAATTTTGGAGGAATTTAAGAACCCTTCTTTCGGATTTCCAAAAAAGAAAATAATTCTTAACTGGCAAATTTTTGTATAGTTTTCTTATTACCACAAATAATGAACTATCACAAATAATGAACAGATTTGCGGAAATTTTCTACAAAAACAAAGTTGTATGTTGCTACATAAAAGAATTAAAAGACAAAAAAGCTAAAGTCCTTCTACCTAATAACAAGGAAGAAATCATAAACACAAATCAAATAATATATATAGATCAAGCAAGCACTAATACCCCCAACATAACCCAAGAACTACAAATAAAAAATAATTTAAGAGAAAATTTAAAAAATTCTTTATCAATTAAAAACATCTGGAAATCAACTTCGGTTCTAGAAATTGACATAATAGAAGCTTCCTTACTACTTGAATTATTTTTAAACAGAAAACCTTCAGATGACGAAATAGCCGGTTTTCTTAGAAAAATAATAGAAACTCAAAACTATTTCCAATTCACAACAACAAATACAATAAAATACCTAAAACCTTACGAAGTAGAAAAAATAAAAGAAAAACAAGAAAAAATACTTTTAAAAACCCAAAAAATTCAAGATTTTAAAAAAATTATAGAACAACTTATCAAAAGAGATGAACAAATTTCTACTAAAGAAAGCGAAGTCAATCCGGAAAACTACAAATACTGGATAGAAAACTTAAAAAATTACGTACTTTTTGATAAATCCCCAGAAAAAAACATAATTGAAGAAGTATTAAAAGAAAAAAATATCCATAATATTCCCCAGTTATTTGAAATTTTAGTCGAAAATAATATTGTAGAAGAAGATTATTTTTATGAGCTTAGTAGATTAGGATTTCCGGAAGAATTTTTACAAGAAGAATACCAGGAAGCTTATGAAATAGCTAATTTACAACTGGATTACAAAGATGTATTTAAGGATCTATTTGAAGATCTAACTTATTTGGATAGTTTTACTGTAGATGCGGAGTACACCAAGGATTTTGATGATGCCATTAGTTTTGAAAAATACAATGATAAAATCTTACTTTATGTTCACATATCTAATGTAGCTTCTTTTGTAAAACCCGATTCTCTTCTTTTTAAAAATTCACTTAAAAAAATGCAAACTCTTTATCTACCTGATAAAATAATTCCAATGCTTCCAACTGTCTTATCCGAAGAAAAATTTAGTTTAAAACAAAATCAAATAAAAGACTGCGTAACTTTTAAGTTTGAAATGGATTCGCTTTATAATTTAACGGATTTTAAAATATTTCTTTCAAAAATTCATGTTAAAAGTAGATTAACGTACGAAGAGGTTAATCAAAAAATATTGGAAGGCGATAGTTTTTGGAATGAGTTATATTTTTTACTTTCAAATTTTAAAAATATGCGTTTACAGAATGGAGCGGTACAGGTTATACTTCCTGAAGTATCGGTTAAAGTGTCTGAGGATGGGAAAATTACTGTAAAAAAAATGGAGTTTACAAAAGCACATGAATTGGTATCAGAAGCTATGATCCTTGCAAATTATTATTGTGCAAAATTTTTAAGTCAAAACCAAATTCCTGCAATCTATAGAACCCAATCTGAACCATATAAAATCATACCAATAAATAACATCATTGATTCACTTAACCAACTAAAGTACTTAAAAAAAATGGAACTATCTTTAACGCCAAGAACTCATTCAGGATTAGGATTAGAAGTTTACACCACTGCAACCTCTCCCATTCGTAGATTCCTAGATTTGCTTACTCAATACCAATTAATATCTTTTTTAACAAACTCAAAACCTTTAACTCAGGAACAAATACTGCTTATGCTACCAGAAATAGAACAAAATCTTTCAACTTCCCAATACCTGCAAACAAAAAGGAATAAATACTTCCTTCTTAAATACCTAAAAAACTATAAAGAAAATCTTATAGGTATAATTTTAGAAAACGATAAAATAAAAACCAAAGTTTACCTAGAGGATTTCAATATAATAGGAATCACAAAAGAGGTTTTAACAAATTTTGGAGAAAGAATTGAATTTAAAGTAAAATACGTTAATCCTTATATTGATTATCTGGAACTTTATAGGGTTTAAAATTTTGCAGAGTTTAAATTAGATATCTTACAGTAATAAATCAAAAACTTTGTAGAATATGTAATCAACTTCTGAGGTTGAAAATTTTTTTATCATTCTATTATCTACATTTATTACCCACTCAAAATCATCTGTTAAATATACTCGTATAGTTAAAGCTGGGATAGATATTTCCGTGTATCCGATGGTTTTTTTATTAAGAATATTTTGCTCTTTAAGGTAGAAATTAATTCTTATATATTTACCTTCTTTGGTAATACTAAGGGTAGGAAAATAAAAATTAACTTGAGCGTTTATTTTCCTTGCTCTGGAAATAAAAGAGGAATATAAATCTACTATTTTGATTTCGGTATAAACTTGCTTGGATAAAAATTCCATTAATAAAGATTTTATAAAAAAACAATGAAAAACCTTCTGGTAAACTAGAAAAATTAATCAAATATAGAAGATGGAGGTTTTGGGTAAAGAATATAAAACCTTTATTTTATGGGGTTGGTGAAGAAATTAGAGGAAGATGTTTTTTCGAAGATAGCAGCTGGAGAAGTAATAGAAAGACCTTCAAATGCTCTTAAAGAGCTGATAGAGAATTCCCTTGACGCAAAAGCTACCGTAATAAACGTAAGAATCCTTGATTCTGGCTTAAAAATGATCGAAGTAAGAGATAACGGAAATGGAATCCTTAAAGAAGACTTGCCTTTGGTTATTGAAAGATACGCCACAAGTAAAATATCCTCAGAAAAAGATTTGCTTAGAATCCAAACTTATGGTTTTAGAGGTGAAGCTTTATATGCTATATCCAGAATCTCGGATATACAAATAATTTCAAAGACATCGGAGCAAAATGAAGCTTATTCGTTACTAGCTCACCAAGGAAACATCCTAAAAATAGAACCCACTACTTTACCTATTAAAAATGGAACAATTATTAAAGTTACTAACCTATTTTTTAATAACCCCGTTAGAAAAAGATTTATACTATCCGAAAAAAATGAATTATCAAATATCATAAAAACATTTAAATACTTCGCTTTAATTAACCCTGATGTTCTTTTTACTTTACATGTAGAAGATAAGCCAAAATATAATCTGATACCCACAACTCCTGAAAGTAGAATAAAAGAGTTACTTAAGATACAAAATTTAGCTCGTGAAGAGATAGAATTTGATAACTACAAGATTGTTTTGTTACTTTCCTCAGATTACCGATATGAACAAGTGGGAAGAAATAATTTCTTTGTATTTGTTAACCGAAGAATAGTCTTTCTAAACGAAATAGAAAAAATAGTAATTAACACTTTTAAAGATGTACTAGGGGAAAGAGGAAGAATAGAAGGGGTAATAGCGATAGATTTACCTCCTGAAGAAGTGGATTCAAACATACATCCCCGCAAGTTAGAGGTCCGATTCCTTAAGCCCTTGCTTATAAAAAACCTTCTTCAAAAAGTGATCAAAAACTTCATAAATAACCATCTTATAAGTAAACCTTTGGTACTGCATGACGAAGAACGTTTAGAACCCCCTAAAATTGATCAACCTAATTGGTATCAATCCGTAAGCCGTATTATTGATAAACTTCAGGATAAAATACACGAAAAAATGGAAGAGAAAACGGAAGAAAAAACGGTAGAAAAAACCGAAGAAAAAACCGAAACTATACAAGAAAAGATCAAAACTAATGAATTAAGAGAATTAAAAAACACCTATCAAGCGGAATCACTATTAACCCCAAAGTTTGAATTGCAATCGGGATCATACAAATCAACACCATTGAAAATACTTCATTACTGGGATAATTGTTATTTTTTAGTGCTTTCGGATGAAGGGTTTTTTATAGTTGATCAACACAACGCCTCAGAAAAAGTAATATATCATAAATTATTGTCAGTTTATAAAAAAGAAATGCCATTACAAACCCAAAAGTTAATAATTCCTTTAACGATGGAAATAAATGGCGAATTAACAAATTCGGAACTTAATTCCATAGAGTTTCTCAAAAATTTAGGATTTGAAATTATTACCGAGTACCATCAAGAAAAAACTAAAATAATGATTAGCTCTTATCCTTCAATTATCCCTTTTGAATCTTTAGGTGAAGTTGTAAAGACGGTAATACATAATGAAAATATTTTAGATGAAGAAGAAGTATTAAGAGATTTTTTATCAAAGATAGCTTGTAAATCTGCGATAAAGAAAGGGCAAAAATTAAGTGAGGGTGAACTTAAAGCTCTCTTTCAAGAATTGCTTTCTATAGAACTAAATCCATACTTTTGCCCTCACGGAAGAAATGTAATGATTAAAATATCTTTTGATGATATAAATAAAATGTTTGAAAGGAAAGAATAACGGATTTTCTTTTATTTTTAAAAATTTTTAAGGTGATTAATTAATTTTCGGAGGGTTTCTTTAGCGTCACCGAAAAGCATTCTTGTTTTAGGATTGAAGAATAATTCGTTGTCAACTCCTGCAAAACCTGGTCTTAAACTTCTTTTCATAAAAATTATGTTTTGTGCTTGATCAACTTCTAGGATGGGCATACCGTAAAGTGGGCTATTTGGATTATTTTTCGCAGCGGGATTAACTATATCGTTAGCTCCAACTACTAAAACAACATCGGTA
>JBKBIY010000055.1:0-8177 GCA_046294045.1 bacterium
GAAGAAGGTGATGCTATTATGGTTTCTTTTATTTCATTTTCTCCTATTTCGCCTCTAACAGAAAAAAATGGAGAAGATGGAGAAGAAGGATCTATAGGTTTGATTAAGAGTTTAATAGGTAGATTTGCAAAGATTCCAGTGATTTTTGCGTATCCTTGTTGTTTTATTTTTTCAGTAACTTTTGACATGATGTAAGCGTCATTAAAAGGTAAAAGAGAATGTTCCAGAGAATTATCTATTTTTGAAAAATCTATTTTAAAAGTGTCTTGTATTGTTTTTGGGGTTGTTGAAACTTTCATAGAAACCTTCATTTTTTACCTCCCTATCTTTGGAAGTTTTATTTTATTTTATTCCTGTTAGAAAAAATATTATTTTGAATTTGTTAAAAGTTTGTTAAATTTTAAAGAATTTTTTATATAACAAGGTAGAATGATGCTAATAGAGAAAATATATATCTATGAATATATATCTAAGAAAGATTTGGAATGGGTAGAAATTTGTGAAGCAGAATCCTTTTGAGAAGTATACAAAGAAAGAGTTTTTGGAGAAAGAGTTGGGATCCGGTAGTTTTTCTTCTTTCTCAATTACGAAGCCACAGTTTACTTCTTTTGAAAACAAATTCATAAATAATTTTTTTAAGGATTTTTTAGAGCAGTTATCAATTTCGTTATCTGAAATAATTCAAAGAAAAGTTGTTTTTGAATTAGCTAAAATAGAGGTTTTCCAGTTTTCCGAGGTAGTGGATCAAATTCCTAATCCTAGCTTGGTTATAAGGTTTGATATAGAAGAAAGTTTAACTGTTTTTCCAAAGGGTGTTTTGATCCTTGATCCTTATCTAGCTTTTATATTTCTTAATTTGCTTTTAGGTGGAAGAGGTGAAATTACAAGCAAAATCAAAGAATTTACAAAGTTAGAGCTACACCTTTTTAATGTATTTTTTGTGGATGAGTTTGTAAAAAGTTACAATAAAATAATAGGTGGTTTATCAAGTCAGGAAAGTAGAAAAATAGGTTTTATTAAGTTAGAGAAAATATCTTCTGAAGCTGCTTTAGCACTTGTTATACCCTATACTGCAACTATTGCTAAAATCTTTTTTTATGTAAGAATAGAAATGGTTGAATCCGGCGCAAGTTTTATATTACCATTTAATTACTTACGGGAACTTGTACCTCAACAGAAAAGCTTAATCTCAACCTCTGTTAACCCAGATATACTAAATAAAATACTTAAAGATCAATCTAAAATATTAAGTGAAAAAAATTTAGGATTAAGCAGGGTTGAGTTGATCGTAGAATTAGGAAAAACTGAAGTAACTTTTCAAGATTTATTAGTACTTGAACCTGGTGATATTATATCTCTTGATAGTAAACTTGATGAAGAAGTAAAAGTAAAAGTGGAGGGAAAAGTAAAATTTTTAGGAACTTTAGGAATGGTTGGAAATAAAATCGGTGTAAAAATAACTCGTGTCCTATCTGAGGAGGAAAGTGAAGAATACTGAACATTAAAAAGAGGTGAATTTTATGGATAATAAAGAAAATGTGGTAAAACCTTTTAACTTGCCACAACTTGAAAGAACTAATGTTCAAGCTACTGAATCTAATTTAGATATTTTACAAGATATTCCTTTAACTGTTACTGTTGAAATAGGTAGGGCTAAGATGCTTGTAAAAGATGTTTTAAAGCTAACTGTAGGAGCAGTTGTTGAACTTGATAAGCTTGCAGGAGAACCTGTCGATGTACTTGTTAATGGAAAAGTTATAGCAAAAGGTGAAGTTGTCGCAGTTAATGAAAACTATGGAATAAGAATAACTGAAATAGTAAAATAAATGGAAACGTTTCAATTAGGATTAGTTTTTATATTTTACGCTTTAATAATAGGATTTATAGGATATTTTCTTATTAAGTTTGTAAATAAAGTGCAGTACCCTAATAGTATGAAAATTTCTCAAATTATTGATAGAATATACATAGCTCCGAATAAAGGAATAATTTTTGTAAAGGTAGCTAATAAAGTTTATATGATAGGTGTTGCTGATAATAACATTGTTTTGTTAAAGGAGTTTGATTATGAATCTATTAAAAACTCGGAATTAGAGAAAGATTGACGGAGGTTAAGAGATGAGGTGGGTAATTTTGATGGTTTTTATGGTATTGGGTTTATTTTATTTTAGTGGTGTTTTTGCAGCTGAGACTCCAAAAATAAATTTACCTAATATTTCTATTGAGTTAAAGGATGCAGGAAGTAAGGATGCTAATCCTTTAGCGGCTCCTATTAAGGCTCTTGGACTTGTTACAGTTCTGTCTCTTGCTCCTTATATTCTTATAATGATGACTCCCTATGTAAGGGTAGTTATAGTTTTTTCTATGTTAAGGTCTGCAATGGGTACTCAACAAACTCCTCCTAATCAGGTAATTATCGCTTTTTCTTTTTTTGTAACTCTTTATATATTAAACCCTGTTTTAACTGAAATAAATGAAAAAGCTCTTCAACCTTATTTGCAAAAAAAGATAACACAAGAACAATTTATAGAGAAAACAGCAAATATATATAAGCGCTTTATGTTTAAGCATACTAAGCCTGAGGATTTAATGTTTTTTATACAATATGCAAAAATAAAGAAGCCTGAGAAACCGGAAAATATTCCCTTGCAGGTACTTATTCCTGCTTATCTTATGTCTGAATTGAAAGCCGCCTTTGTAATTGGTTTCCTTATATACTTACCATTTCTTATAATAGATATGATAGTGGGTTCTGTATTAATGGCTATGGGAATGTTTATGATGTCTCCTATGGTTGTATCTTTACCTTTTAAGTTATTACTTTTTGTTAGTATAGATGGATGGAAATTGATAACCGAAGGGTTAATAAGGAGTTATCAATAGTGTAATGAGTGGTTTTGATATTATGAATTTTGTTACTCAAGCTATGTATTTGATAGTAGTTTTATCTGCTCCAATTTTGCTAACTTCTATGTTAGTAGGTTTGTTGATAAGTTTATTACAAGCTGTTACTCAGATTCAGGAGCAAACCTTAAGTTTTGTTCCTAAAATTATTGCAACTTTTATTGTTATTGCTTTGGCTGCAAGCTGGATAGCTAACTCACTTTACACCTTTGCAGTTGAAGTTTTTAAGTATATATCCAATGTAAAATAGATAAAATAGAGGAAAATTAAGGTTTGTTTGAAATAAGATTAATATGATAATAAAAAGCAGAGCACCCAACAGATTTGATTTAGCTGGTGGAACCCTGGATATTTTTCCTCTTTATATACTCTTAGGTTTAAGTATAGTAGTTAATGTATCGATTAGCATATATAGTAACTGTATTTTACAAAAAATTGAAGAAGAAGTACTTGAAATAGAAATTAAAGATTTAGGAAGTTTTTATAAAGTTTCAAATATAGAACAAATAAAGAATAATATTGATACAAAGCTTATTTATGAAGCTATTAAAGTTTTTAATTTAGAAAAATCTTTAATTGGTTATAGGATAACAACTTTTAATGAAGCTCCTTTAAAATCTGGCCTTGGTGCTTCATCTGCTCTTCTTATCACCATCATTAAAAATCTCTTAAAAATGAACAAAGTACTACACTCAAGTTTTAACGATTATGACATAATTGATTTTTCCTCATTTATAGAATCTAAAGTACTTCATACTTTGACAGGTAAACAGGATTACATTGCAGCCATCTATGGTGGAATTAATGCTATATTCTTTGACAAAAATCAATTTGTAATAGAAAAAATAAATATACCTAATGTTATAGATGAACTTGAAAAACATGTTATTTTGGCTTACTCAGGTTTTGAACATGAATCAGGTAATCTTAATTGGATGGTACTAAAAGCTGTACTTGATAAGGATAAAGAAGTAATAGAAAAATTAACCAAAATCCAAGAAATAGCAGAGGATATATATGAAATAATCTCTTTAGCTGATATAGAAAAAATAGCTAATCTTGTGAAAAAGGAATGGAATATACGCAAAACTTTAACTCCATATCATACAAATAAATACATAGAAGAATTTTGTCAAGCCATAGATAAATATAGCTGGGGATATAAATTATGTGGAGCAGCAGGTGGAGGGACTATACTCATCTTTACTAATAAACATCAAGAAATAAGAAAAATCATAAAAGAATTTAACTTTACAGAACTCAAGTTTAAAGTTGATAACCTTGGGTTATCAACTTCTATTGAATTATAAAAATGTACATAAAGAATTATCATAATAACAAAATATCTCCTTTAATTAGCTCTCAAAATCAATTTCAAATCGAATTGATTAAAATTCAAAAAAACGATTATAACACAAAAATGTGGGTTAAAATAAATAATCAAATATTTAAGATCATAGTCTTAGATGAGAAATATAGAACGAAATTTTTTGTTTTTGATTCATTTAATAATTATAATGTTTTTGAAATTTTTTCTGATTTCGAAGAGGATAGTAAAACTAATGATAAACAGAGAACTAATATAGTAGAGTTTCAAGGGTATTTTTATTTAACAGCACCCTTGTCAGGAAAAATAGAAAAAATCAATGTTAAAGAGCTTTATGAAGAAGGAGACTTAATGCTTGTTATCTCAGCAATGAAAATGGAACATTCAATATTTTCAGACTCTAAATACAAGTTAGTTGAAGTACTTGTTCAATCAGGAAACTTTGTTGATATTAACCAAAAAATAATCAAATTAGAAAAAATTTGAAGGGAAAATTTAAAAAAAATGTAATAATTTGAATAGGAACGCAAAATGAAGGGGAAAATTATTTTTATAATCCTATTTTTTGTGGTTAATGTTTTAAGCGTATCCTTTTCAATTAGTTATAGAGAAAATTTCCTAATAAACAAAGACATCAATTTTAATTATACAAAAATTAACAAAAACTCTGATTTTGTTTATAAGTTTAATGAGTTTAATAATATCGGTGAGTTTAATAAAACATTTAATATACAACTATTTTCAAGTAGGAAATTTTTCTTTTTTGTGGATCTAAAAAGCTTTGACGCTTTAAATAATGCCCAAAAAATAGATTTTTCAAATAATTTTAATTTATCAACTGCTTATTTTTCAGATTTCTCTAAACTTAACTTAAACAGTTATAGTTATAGATTTAATTTAGATTTAAACACTGTTTACAAGCTAAAAAAGAATATATATATAGATTTTAACACCTCATTTGGGTTAAAAGAAACAACCTTAGAAAATTCTCTTACTTCTACTAGCTTACAACTAGAAGTTAATCCAAAATTAAAAGTTTATGTTAAGTTCTAAAGTCGCTAAATTATAAAATTATGAGAAATGTAAGATTAGAAAAAATAAAAGATTTTGTTAATAGTTCTCAAAATGAGCCAGAGGTTTTAAATAAAACTATAGGTGTAGAAGTTTTATGGAATATGGATGAAGAAAGTAGTCAAATGAATGCCAATGTTTCGTTTGGAAAGGGTCAGGAGTATGTTGAAATTGATATGCCTGATTTTTTAGGAGGTGAAGGCAGAAAACCCTCTCCGCTTCATTACTGCTTAGTTGGAATTGCTTCATGTTTTCTTGGTACTTTTGCTACCATCTGTAAAGAATTGGGATTAAATATAGAATCTTTAAAAATAAGAGCTAAGAACAAGGTAAATTTAACTTTGCCTTTGGGATTGGGTGATAAGCCGGTAACAGAAGGAATAGATCTTGAAATAATCATAAAATCCTCTGAAAATCCGGAGTGTCTTGAGAAAGCTAAGGAAGAAGCTTTGAAAAGATGTCCCGGTGTTTGGTGTATGAAAAATTCTATTCCCGTAAAAGCAATTATTTCAAATCAATGATTAATTCCATTAAGTCTCTTATCAAGGAATCTATTTCTTTAAAAGAAAGTTTATTAAATGATGAAGAATTCATTACGGGGGTTATAAAAGCGGTAACCCTTATTGTTAATTCAATAAAGAAAAATAGAAAGGTAATGATATGTGGTAATGGTGGGTCTGCAGCTGATAGTCAACACATTGCTGCGGAATTAGTAGGAAAACTTAATAATGATAGAAATCCTTTGCCAGCCGTAGCTTTAACCACTGATTCTTCCATTATTACAGCTGTAGCAAATGATTACAATTTTGAATATATCTTCGCAAGACAGGTTAAAGCTATTGGTAACCCCGGAGATATTTTGATTTTAATTTCTACCAGTGGAAATTCAGCGAATTTAATAAAAGCTGCTGAAGAAGCAAAAAATAATGGAATACTAACAATAGGAATACTTGGAAAGGATGGTGGAAAATTAAACCAAATTGTCGATATACCAATTTTGATTAAACATAATAATACTCAAAGAATACAAGAAGCTCAATTAATGACAGAACATATAATATGCGAACTAGTAGAACAACAGCTAACGCCGTTATAATAAACAAAAATAAAATTAAAGAAAACATAAAAAATATAAAAAAACATTTTCCTTACAAAATTATTTCTGTTTTGAAATCCAATGCTTACGGCTTAGGTATTAATAATATACTTCCAATAATCATAAATGATGTTTACAAAGTAGCAATAAATAGTATTGAAGAGTATTTTGAACATAATTTGTTTTCCTATCCCGTGGATTTTATAATTTTATTTCCTGAATTTGAAAAAGAATTGATAGATGATGTTATCAAATATCCTAATGTTATCCTGAATATAACGAGTTTAGAATTTTTGAAGATTTTATCTTCCTTTAGCTGTAATAGAATTAAAATTTATCTTGAAGTTGATACAGGTATGAATAGAACGGGTATAAAGTATAACGAAAGGATTAGCTTAAATGGTAATTGGGAGTTAGCAGGTATTTTTACACATCTAAAGAATGGTAACGTTTACGACAATATTGAACAAATAAGCAAATTTTTCGATTTTATTAAGAATAATTCGATATATTTAAAAGGTGTGGATGTTAATATTTTGGCAAGCGGTGGCTTAGCTAATTATGAAAAAATTGTAAATATTGGGGATGATAAAATTAAATATGTATTAAACATTTCAAATAGTGTAAGAGTAGGTATTTTTCAATATGGAATAGCACCTTCCGTGGATTACATCGAATTCAAAAATAAATTAGGACTTAGTAATTCTATACGATTTAGGGTTGGTTTTCTTGGTACCAAAGTTGTTAAGAAAGGTGAAACCGTTGGTTATACCAATATAAACTCATATGTGGTTGACAAGGATAAATTGATAGGCCTTGCTTATGCAGGATATTCAAAATTACCTTTTTGTAAAGAAATATTCCTTGAAGTCATAACAAATAAAAGGAGATTTATAACTAAATCAATAGGGATGTTATCTATGGATGTAGTGGCTTTTGAATTGGGAAATATTGATTTTGAAGAGGAAGTAAAAGAGTTGTTAATTATATCTGAAAATGTCGAATTAGAAAAGCAAGCTTACAATAATAATTTACCAGTATATAATTTTCTAACTTCTCTTAACTCAGTTAAAAAATATCTTGAATAATTGAAAATATTTCTTAAATGGAGGTGAGTGAGTATACAAAAATATAGAGTAAACAAGGAAATAAGAGTACCAGAAGTTAGAGTTATAGATGAACAAAATAGAAATCTAGGTATAATGAGTATCACGGAAGCTTTAAGATTAGCTGAAGAAAAAGGATTGGATTTGGTTGAAGTTGCTCCTAATTCTAATCCTCCAACCTGTAAGATAGTAGATTACGGAAAATTTAAATATGAATTGGTAAAAAAGGAAAAGGAAGCTAAAAAAAATCAAAAAAAACAGGAGCTTAAGGAAATAAAATTAAAAAACAAAATAGATAAAAGCGGCTTAAATCTTAAAATTCAAACTATAAAAAGAATACTTGATGAGGGAGACAAGGTAAAGGTAACTCTTCAGCTTATAGGAAAAGCAAGAGCTACACCAGAAAAATATAAGTACATCCTCCAGGAAATTCTTGATGCTCTACAAAATGAAAAAATTAAAATAGAAAAAGAGATAACCATTGAAAATTTTAATATTTACACTATTATTTCTAAACAGTAATGTACACAAAATTTAGGAATTTTAAAAAATGAAGGTAACAAATGTATTAGTTTCTATTGTTTTTTTGTTATTTTTGTTGGTAAGCGGATTTTTGATTTATAGGTATTTTTATGGGGAGCAGATACCAACTGTTATGGTGCCTAATATTGTT
>JBKBIY010000056.1:0-8123 GCA_046294045.1 bacterium
GGGTTAGAGCGACTCTTCCACGCTATAGGTATGACCAATTGATGGGTTTGGGCTGGAAGGTTTTAATACCTTTAGCCCTTGTGAATCTCTTTTTTACTGCTTTTTTCAAATTGTTATTTTGAGGAGGTTACTTTAAATGAAGCTATTAGAAAAGATTTTTTTACTTGAGATATGGAAGGGTTTAGCATTAACTTTAAAGAAGTTACTTATTGATCGACCTGTAACTATTCAGTATCCTGATAAAGATAGGGTTATACCAGCTCCTGGTTTTAGAGGGAGGCATGCCTTAGTACGGGATCCTAACACAGGGGATACATTATGTATAGCTTGTATGAGATGTGTAAGAGTGTGTCCTTCTAAATGTATTTATATAGATTTTGAAATTGAGGCTGAAAGTAAAAAAAGAAAGGTAATTAGATATGATATAGAAGCCTTAAGATGTGTTTACTGTGGGTACTGTGAAGAAGTTTGTCCAGTAAATGCAATAGTTTTGACAGAGTATTTTGAGTATGCAGGATTTACCCGAGAGGAACTTTATTTTGATAAGGAAAGATTGTTACAAAATTGGGATGAGTTTATCTTAACCCAGAAAAGGCCCTACTTAAATCCCTTCTGGAAACCAAGAGGTCTTCCAGAGAAATTGTTACCTGCAAGAAAGAGAAACTTTACAGGAGTTTAAGACTATGGCTTGGGATATTTTAATTTTTCTTTACTTAGCCTTTGCAATGAGTATTTCAAGTTTACTTGCTGTAATTTCAAAAAATCCTGTACATGCTATACTTTGGATTTTGGTGATGATTTTGCATCAAGCTTTTTTGCTTTACACCCTTGGTTCAGAGTTTTTAACCGCTGTTCAGGTCATTGTTTATGCTGGAGCTGTGCTCGTTCTCTTTCTATTCGTTGTATACATGATTAATCTTCGTAAAGAAGAGAGATGGAGGGTTTTTATAGAAAAATCTTCTTTGGGATTAGTTCTTTTTATAATTTTTATCTATTTATTTTTTAAAAACTTAGCCTATTTAACAGCTCTAACTCCAACCTTTAAAGCTAATTTACCCTATGATTTAACTCAAGGAACTAATTTAATGTGGATGGCACGATATTTGTATTCTCATTATCTTTTCCAATTTGAGTTAATTGGCGTGATATTGCTTGTGGTTGTATTAGGAGCCGTTTTTCTTTTAAGAAAATTAAAGGAGGTAAGTTAAGGTGGTACCCTTTATTTATTATGTTATTCTAAGTTTAGTACTTTTTTTGATTGGTTTCATGGGAGTGCTTTTTAGGAGAAATTTAATTATTCTTCTTGCTTCATTGGAGATAATGATGAATGCCTTGATTGTACTTTTTGCAGCTATCTCCCATGTAAGCAAAGATGTGACGGGGTATATTATTGTATTTTTCTTGATAGGTATGGCAGCAGCAGAAGCTGGAGTGGGATTAAGCTTAGCTGTACTAATTTATAAAAAGCTAAAAAAAGTCTATACCGACGAATTAAACTATTTTAGGGGATAGGATATGATGGAAGGGTCCGTTCAAGTAGTGCGAGATTTTGAAATTACAGTTTTTTTAGTACCTTTTTTGCCCTTTTTGGCAAGTGTAATTACATTAATCTTTGGAAAAAGATATTTTAGGGATAAGGCTCATTATTTGCCAGTTTTTTCTCTCTTTTTAAGTTTTCTTTTAAGTTTAAAGCTCCTTTTTGATGTACTTTCTGGGAAGACATATCATTTTGATTTATATAGCTGGATAGTGGCGGGGTCTCTCAAGGTTGGCTTAGGTTTTTTAGTGGATCCACTTTCAGTAATGATGCTTTGTATGGTTACTTCTCTTTCTTTCTTAATTCATGTTTATTCTATTGGATATATGAGTGGAGATCCTGGTTATTATAGATTTTTTTCTTATATATCCCTTTTTACTTTTAGTATGCTTATGTTAGTTCTCTCTAATAATTTAGTTCAACTTTTCTTTGGCTGGGAGGCAGTAGGGCTTTGTTCTTATTTTTTAATAGGCTTTTGGTATGAGAAAAAAAGTGCCAGTGATGCGGCCAAAAAGGCTTTTATTGTTAATAGAGTAGGCGATTTTGGTTTTGCCCTGGGAATTTTCACCCTTTTTTACTATTTAGGTACCCTTTATTATACTGAGATATTCGAAAAATTGCCCCAAATAGCACATCTTTATATAGGAATAGGTGGATACGAAATTCATGTTCCCTTTTTAATTGCCTTTCTTTTGTTTTGTGGCGCTATGGGTAAGAGTGCTCAAGTGCCTCTTCATGTTTGGCTTCCAGATGCCATGGAGGGTCCTACACCAGTGTCAGCTCTCATTCATGCAGCTACCATGGTTACAGCTGGAGTTTTTATGGTTTCAAGATTGCATCCTTTATATGAGTTAAGTTTTGAGGCAATGGCAGTTGTAGCCTTTGTCGGTGCAATAACTTGTTTCATGGCAGCAACCATTGCCCCTACGCAGTTTGACATTAAGCGAGTTATAGCCTATTCTACCCTGTCTCAGTTGGGCTACATGTTTATGGCTTGTGGTGTAGGAGCCTTTGCAGCAGGAATGTTTCATCTATTTACTCATGCCTATTTTAAAGCCTTACTCTTTCTTGGAGCTGGAAGCATTATTCACGCTTTGCATCATGCTCAAGATCCCAATGATATAAGAATCATGGGGGGATTGCGAAAATATATGCCCATTACTTTTATAACCTTTTTAATTGCCAGTTTATCTATCTCTGGGATTCCAGGGCTTGCTGGGTTTTTTAGTAAAGATGAAATCTTGGCCATGGCTTATTTTTCCAAGTATCCCTGGGGAAAAATTATTTGGCTTATAGGATTAATTGTTGCCTCTATGACTGCCTTTTATACTTTTAGAATATTTTTTAAGGCCTTTTTTGGAGAGTTTAGAGGATATGAGGCGCTAAAGGGACATCACCCCCATGAGTCCCCTAAGGTAATGACTCTACCCTTAATAGTTATTTCCGTTGGTGCTATTTTTTCAGGTTGGTTAGGGATTCCGGAATCCTTAGGGGGAGGTGCTCATTTTCAAAAATTTTTAGAGCCAGTTCTTGGTCATCCAGAATTACCTCATTTGGATCATCAAACTGAATATATCCTCATGGTGCTTTCTGTACTTGCTGGACTCTTAGGAATAGGCTTAGCTTATTTAGTTTATGTTAAGAATACCTCTCTTGAAACTGCCTTTTCTTCCAAATTTAGAACTCTATATGTCTTTCTTTATAGAAAATGGTATTTTGATGAACTTTATCATAAGATTTTTGTAGTTCCTACGCTTTGGTTAGCAAGAACTGTAGTGAATCTAATCCTTGATACTTTTGTTATTGATCAGACCGTTAATGGCTCAGCTAAAGCTGCTGAAGCCAGTGCCACCTTATTTAGAAAATTCCATGTAGGTGTTTTAAACTATTATAATTGGTTTATTCTGTTGGGCTTATTAATATATTTAATAATTATTTATTTAGGATAGGAGGGAGAAGGTGTTTTTTTCAAATCTTTTATCTTTAATCCTTTGGTTTCCCTTGATTGGAATAATACTAATTTTTTTCACACCAAGAGATAAAGAAAATACTATTAAAGTAGTTGCACTTATTACTGCGCTAATTGATTTTTTATTTTCTTTAGTATTGCTTTTTAATTTTGATTATTCAAATCCATCTTTTCAATTTATCGAGAAGAAACTTTGGATAGATTATCTTAATAGTTATTATTTTTTAGGTGTTGATGGGATAAGTATTTTATTTATCCCCTTGACTACCCTTGTAACTCTTTTATGTATTCTAATCTCCTGGGAGTCAATAAAAAACAAGGTTAAAGAATTTTATTTGGCTTTACTATTTACTAATATTTCAATGGTAGGTGTTTTGCTATCTTTAGATTTATTGCTTTTTTATATCTTTTGGGAATTTATGCTTATTCCTATGTATCTTATCATTGGTATTTGGGGAGGTCCAAGAAGAATTTATTCTACTATAAAGTTTTTCTTATATACCTTTTTTGGTTCCATTTTTATGCTTTTAGCAATTATTTATTTGTTTTTGCAATTTGGTACATTTGATTATACACAACTTTTAGGAAAGTCTTATCCACTGTATGTTGAAAAGTTGTTATTTTTAGGATTTCTTATAGCCTTTGCCATAAAAGTGCCCATGTGGCCTGTGCACACTTGGCTTCCTGATGCGCACACTGAGGCCCCAACGGCTGGATCAGTTATATTGGCGGGTATTCTTATTAAGCTTGGTGGTTATGGAATGATTAGATTTCTATTGCCGCTCTTTCCTCATGCTACGCTCTATTTTGCCAAGCTAATTTTAGTTCTCTCTGTAATTGCTATTATTTACGCAGGGCTTGCGTGTCTTTGGCAAAGTGATTTAAAAAGGTTAATTGCTTATAGTTCTGTTAGCCATATGGGGTTTGTAACTTTGGGAATTTTTTCATTGAATCCTATAGGCCTAAAAGGTGCAATATTACAGATGATTAATCATGGAATTGTCACTGGGGCTCTTTTTATGAGCGTTGGAGTAATTTATGACAGAACTCATAGTAGAGCCATTTCCTATTATGGTGGATTAGCCTCAGCTTTTCCTATTTATGCAGCCTTTTTTATGGTATATACTTTAGCAAGCATTGGTCTTCCAGGCACAAATGGATTTATTGGTGAATTTATGATACTCTTAGGTACTTATTTGAGAGATAAAGTGATGGTAGTTCTTGCTTCAACTGGAGTCATAATTGGTGCAGCTTACATGCTTTGGTTATACCAAAGGGTTTTCTTTCAGACACCTAAGTCCCATCTTTATGGACTTCCTGGTATGAAATGGAACGAGTATTTGGCTCTTATTCCTATGATTATATTAATTTTCTTGATAGGATTTTATCCTAATCCATTTTTAGATTTTATGAGAGCAAGTGTTGCGCAACTTTTAGTAAATTTTAATTAAAGTTTAAAATTAAAGGGGGAGGAAGGGTGTTTGCCATTAATCTGAATTTGACAACTTTTGCGGTTGAATTGCTATTTCTTTTAACAGGCCTTGGTATTTTTTTAGTAGATAAATTTATTAAGAATAAAAATTATGCTTACTATATAAGTTTGATTGCGCTTACAGTTGGATTTTTTATTATACTTTTTACACCATTTGGTGAGTTTACCTCTGCTTTTAAAACAGATTTTTATTCAACAACTCTTAAGTTTTTTCTATTAATCGCTTTTTTCTTAATTATATTCATATCTTATAGTTACTTGCAAACTTTTAAAGCGCTTAATTTTGGTGAATACTATGGGCTTTTGTTGTTTTCTATGATGGGTGCCTTTATCATGCTTTCAGCTCAAGATCTTCTTACCCTTTTCCTTGGGATGGAGCTAATGAGTATCCCTGTGTATTTTTTAATAGCTACAGGATATGTTTATAAAAGGGCTTCTATTGAGGGCGCTTTAAAATATTTTATTGTTGGTTCTCTTGCCTCTTTACTTTTCCTATTAGGCTTAGGAATTGTTTATTATTTAATGGGAAGTGTATATTTTAAGGATATTTTTTTGAAATTGACTCAAAATATCTATAAAAAAGAACTGACAACGGCGCTTTTTTTAATTATAGGTGCCTTTTCTATAAAACTTTCCTTAGTTCCCTTTCATATGTGGGCACCTGATGCTTATGAAGCCTCACCTCTTCCAATTACTTCTTTTTTAGCCAGTTTAATTAAGTTTGCCTTATTTGGAGCCCTGATTAAGCTTATTATTGTAGCTTTTTCCCCTTTACGGCTTGATTTGGGGAGTCTCTTGATTCCCATTTCTCTTTTAACCATTCTTATAGGGGCTCTTCTTGCCATAAAACAGGATAATATTATCAGACTTCTTGCCTATTCATCTATTGCACATGCAGGTTATGCTTCCTTAGGTTTAGTAACTGGCGATTTCTCAGGGTATGGATTTACCATCTTTTATATGTATATATACTTGTTTATGACCATTGGGACCTTTGCCCTTTTAATTTACTTAGTTAGGATAAAGCAAGAATTTCTGCATATTCCCTCTTTAGCAGGAATAAGCAAGGATTTACCTTTAATGAGTTTTTTTATTCTGCTCTTCTTTTTTTCTTTAGCTGGGATTCCTCCAACCGCTGGTTTTATGGCAAAATTTTACATTTTTATAGCGCTTTTGAAAGCAAATTTTCTATGGGTTGCCCTTTTAGGATTGCTATTCTCTGTTGTTGGAGCTTATCCTTATTTAAAGGTCATAAAGATTGTATATATGGATGAACCTATTTGGCACATTGCTAAACTGCCATATTCTATAACTTTTTTAATTCCTCTTTTAATTTCAGCCATAGTAATCCTCTTTTTTGGAGTATTTCCTAAAATTTTAGTAGATTTTATTCAAAGGACCCTATATCTGTATTTAAGCTTTTTATATTTCCATTTCTAAGTAGGTATCTTTAAGAGATTGGATGAAAGATATGCAGCTAAATTTAAAAAAATTGGAAAAATTTGAAGATAATTCCTTAAAATTTCAAATTATTAGGCTTGACTTTAAATCAAAAAATATAAAATATTAGGTAAATTAAAATCCGAGTAGGAGGTGTAGAAATGCCAGAACTTTATTTTCAAAGGCCCATGCCTCATGGGGGAAAGCTTGTTGAGCGTGTTATTACTGATAAGAGGATAGCAAAGAAGTATCTTGAAGCTTGTAAAAAACATTGTGCCTTTTACGACATTAAACCAACCCTTCATTACAAGAGAGGGGTTCCGGTTAGAAATGTGTATCGCGAAATTATGTCTGTATGTTATGGTTTTTTTAGTCCAGTAGAAGGTTCAATGACCTCTGCAGAGCTTGAGAGTGTTTTAACTAAAAGAAGGCTTTTATCTGGATGGGTCTTTCCTTATCCCATTTTATTTGATATCTCAAGAGAGGATTATAAGAAGCTTGGTGTTAGTGAGGGAGATAGGCTAATTTTGAGGCTTAAGGGTAAGCCATTTGCAATTTTAGATATTGAGGAGATTTATGAAGTTGATCCAGAGGAGTTGGCTAATAGAACTTTTGGTTCACCAGAAACTAATCCTGAGGTAGTTCAAGAAAAGTTTGATGATAAGCATCCTGGATGGGTTATTTATAGATCTCATCAGCCAATAATATTAGCTGGAAAGTACACCATAATTAATGAGCCTATTTTTAAGCCACCTTTTGACAGATTTTGGTTACCTCCAAGAAAATGTAGAGAAGTTATGGAACAAAGGGGCTGGAGGACAGCAATTGCTCACCAGACAAGAAATGTTCCCCATGTGGGACATGAATTTCTCATGAAGAATGCAGCCTATACGGGAGATGTTGAGCCTTGTCACGGTATTCTTGTGAATGCTATTATTGGAGTTAAGAGAAGAGGAGATTATCCTGATGAGGCCATTTTGGAAGCCCATGAAGCAGTGCATACTGCTGGTTATATTAAGCCAGAAAGGCATATTGTGACCTTTACCTTGTGGGATATGAGGTATGGTAATCCTCTTGAGAGTTTATTACATGGAATTATTCGTCAAAACATGGGGTGTACTCATCATATGTTTGGGCGTGACCATGCGGCAGTGGGTGAATATTATGATAAGTTTGCAACCCAGATTCTTTGGCTTAAGGGTATTCCAAGCTATGGATTTGATAAGCCAGTTAATGAGGTTGAAGGTGGGTTATTAATCAGGCCACAAAATATGAGAGAATTTTGGTATTGTCCAGTATGCAAAGAGATGGCTTATAGTGAGAATTGTAATCATAGTAAGCAGAAGGAGAAGCTTTCTGGTAGTTTGATTAGAGGTTTGGTGGCTGAGGGTGTGCAACCACCTGTAGTTATTATGAGGCCTGAGGTATTTAAGGTGGTTGTAAAATGGTGGAAAAAGTTTAATTATCCCTTTGTGAATGAAAGGTATGTGCAATGGAAAGAGGAAGAATTAGAAGTTGATTTACCAGATTTAGATTAGTTTAGAAAAATAAAAGGAGGTGAAAAAATGGAATATATTTTAGAGGTTTTTTTGGATGATTACAGATTGAATAAAATCAAAGGTTCTCCCATTGAAGGAAATATTGAGGCAGTTTTTGGTGGAGAGTTAAAGGTGTTAAGAGTTAAG
>JBKBIY010000057.1:0-8109 GCA_046294045.1 bacterium
TTTTTTCACTTACCAAGGAAGACAAATCCTTAAGATCCAGTTCTAAATTATCATTCATTTTCCAAAGCTTTAATTTGAAACCAAAAACCTTGGATAGATTCATAAAAGGAAGCAAAGCAGCATGATGTTCCATTTCGGTTAATATTACCTCATCATCCGGTTTAAGATAATTCAGAGTAATAAAGTAGGAGAGCAAATTTATACCATATGTTGTGCTATACGTAAAGAAAATTTCCTCAGGTTTACAATTAATAAACTCCGCAATTTTAAGTCTTGCATCCTCGTACATTTCTTCAGTTCTTAAGGAAAAACTTGAGGAAGATCTAAAAATGTTACAATTGTATTTTTCATAAAATTCTTTCTCTTTAAGTATAGTATTTAAAGGTTTTTGAGTAGTAGCAGCATTATCAAAATATATTATATCAGGGTTATTAGCAAAAAAAGGAAAATCCCTTCTAATGGAGTAAGGATCAAAATTTTCTTTTATAATCCCTATGAGAGATTCTCGGTTCATATAGATAACTCTCCTTTTTTATTTTTCTTACTTTTCTAAATCTTTTTCAACAAGATTTAGTAACTTTTCTACAAACCTATTTTCAGGTAAAGCACCCTCTACTGAATCACTTATTTCTGTTCCATCTTTCTTTTTTAATTTAATAACAGTTTTAGGTACCCCCATAACAGAGTATTCTTGAGCATATTCAGGAAACTCTACAACCTCTACTAACGAAGCTTTAATATTTTTAGCTAGCAGAGAAAAAGCAGTAGAATTTATAGTCATAATTGGACAGTAGGGGCAAGATGGAGTAACCAGAACTATTAATTCTAAAACAGCAGAATTTTTTTCCAAAATTTGATCAATCTTCCTTATATTTTCTACTGTTGAAGGTTGAAGTGGATATATATCGTTTGAAACCATATTTATAAGAGACAATAACCATGTAAATTCATACTCAGCAGGTATACCAAAAAATTTGACATTTTGAGAATTGGGGTTAGATTCACTCTTTATAGCTATCACTGGTGTTTCCTTAGTTATACCATATTTTTTTGAAATTTCTTCATCCAAAACAGGATTATAAACTGTTAATTTTATATTATTAAGAGTTTCGGTTAATTCTTTTAGAAGAATTTCTGTTTCTTTACAGTATTGACAACCTATATTTTGTGAAAATAGTATTAATTCCGTTTCATTTTTTAGATCTCCAAGATGCTTTTTTATTTCGGTTTTGTGTTCATCTGTTAAAAACATTTTATTTACCTCCTTTTTATTTTGATTAAATTTTCCATAGGACATTAGCCCAAGTTAAACCTGCACCAAAAGCGGAAAAGAACACCAAACTACTTTCTTTTATCATTCCTTTATTGTAGGCTTCATGAAAAACTATAGGTACCGAAGCAGAAGAAGTATTTGCGTAATTTTCAATGTTAGTATATATTTTTCGGGGATCTATTTTTAAACTTTCAGCTATAGCTTCTATAATCCTTATATTAGCTTGATGGAAAATATACAAATCCACATCATTAGCATCCATATTATTTTTATTTAGTATTTTTTTTATTTCTTGAGGAATGAGGGAAACTACATTTTTAAAAACTTCTCTTCCTTGCATTTTTATATAAACTCTTTTATTTTCAAGAGCTTGATAAGAAAATACTTCTTTTGTACCTCCAGCGGGTATGTATATTAATTCAGCTTTTGTACCGTCACTACCAACATTATAATCAATAATCCCCTTGTTAGGATTTTCTGATTGAGAAAGAACAAAAGCCCCTGCTCCATCACCTAACAAGATTGAAACCGTTCTATCATGCCAATCTAAATATTTAGAAATGCTTTCCGAGCCAACAAGTAAAATATTTCTTGCTAAACCAGACTTTATAAGGGAAGCACATACTATTAAAGCATAAACAAAAGCAGTACATCCTGAGAAAATATCAAATGTGCCTGCATTTATACCTAATTTACCTTGCAAAACAGATGAAGTAGCAGGTATTATGTAATCAGGAGAGTTTGTGGCAAGAACTATATAATCTATATCATTTACTCCTTTTTCTTTTGCTTTTTCAAGAGCTTGTTTACTTGCAAATAATGCTAAATCTGAAGTAGATACACCATCCTCAACAACATACCTATACTTTATACCAGTTCTTTGATAAATCCATTCATCAGAAGTATCCATTATTTTTTCAAGATCAAAATTACTTATCTTCTTATCGGGTAAATATATTCCTGTACTTACTATATCTACTCCAAACATAATTAAAAGAAATAATTTCTGAAGAATTGCCACATCTTCTCTATAACATTTTTCGATGAGGTTTTATTAACAAACTTAAGTGCAGGATATTTATTTTTTTTATACTCTTCAGTTAATTTAAAAAGAAAGTGTTCCTTCATTCCATAAAGGTTTATCAATTGATAATCAGAAAATTTTTGATCCGGACAATCGAAAAATGAAAATTTAGCTTCAAAAATATTAGAAAAAAGCTTATTAATACCTTTTATTTTAGCTCCACCACCAACAAGAATAAAATTAGAGATAATACTTATATTAAAAGCATTTTGTACTGCAACTTTTATAAGATTTGCAATTTCTTCAAGCCTTGGATATATAACAGTTTCTAACAAAATATTTTTTGATACTCGTTCTTTGGTTGCCGTTTTAGAAGAAAAAATAGGATTGTAATTCAAATAAAATTCATCTTCCTTTTTATATATATCCCCTATTTCAAAGAGTATTTTTTCAGATTCTTCTAAATCCGCTCCCAACGAAAAGGATATATCCTTAATTAAATGTTTTATTCCTCTTTTAATGTAGACTCTAGTATAAGGATTTCCCTCAAGGATTATTATAACCTCTGTGGTAGAATAGCCTAAATCCATAACAGCAAAAGGCGGATAATTTTTTAGTACTTTGTAGCTACCCAAAGCTTTAGAGTAATTTACAATATTTGGTAGAAAAGATACGGTATTTTTTTGAGCAAGTGAAAAATTGTCTGAAAATTCATAAGAAAGCTTTTCAAAAGGTTTCAGAATAGTCTTTTTGTATTCATTACCTATTGAACATATTAGTAATTCAACTTCAATTGAATTTTTAGCAGTTAAACCAAAAGGATTATAAACCCTATCTATAGAATCTATGATATACATTCTAGGAAGAATGGATACAATATTTTCGTAATCTTCGGGTAGGGCGACAAATTTTTGAGTATCAATTTTACCAATTTTTGCTTTACCAGAGATCCAATTCTCTATAAATTGCCCCGTTATCTCTAAGTTATTTACTTCCTCTTTTAAAGAAAATATTGTTGTGTATAAATTGTACCCACCTACTGAAATGAAAATATTGTCTATGGAATTTATATTTGTTTCCTGTTTTATCTTCTTAAGAATTTCATTTATGAAATTTTCATAATCGTAGTAATCATTAACTCTACCTAAATTTATTCCTTTTGTTTCTTCTATGCCTATAAGTAAAGATTCAATAAAATCGGTACCATTTTTTATATTTTCTTCTTTGATAGTGTATAATGCGTATTTGGTGTCTTTACTTCCTATATCCAAAAAGAGAATATTTTTCATATCGTACAAAAATTTTACTGCCCTATCGTATTTAAGAATTCAATATTTTTAAAACTTCTCCTTCTAATACTTTTTAGTTTTAATAAGAAGGTAAAGGATTTGAAATAGAAAATATTATAAATAACTATGATATTGTTACAAGAAAAACTAGAAGAAGTAGAAAACATAGATCAAAAAAGAGAATTAAAAATTGGTATCATAGGAACAGGATATGTAGGACTAGTTACATCCGTAGGATTAGCTTACAAAGGATATAAAGTACTAGCTTTTGATAATAATAAAGAAAAACTTAACTTACTCAAAAAGGGAATCTCCCCCTTTTACGAACCTGATTTACAAAAATTTTTAATACATTCCATTACCTCAGGAAATCTTATATTTACAGAAGAACAATCTAGGGTTATAAGGGAATGTAATCATATATACATATGTGTAGGTACACCACTAAAAGATGATATGACCTATGATATGTACTTTCTTGACTCAGCAGCTAAGGAAATAGCAAATAATCTACCATCCAACGAACAAAAAATAATCATTATCAAAAGTACAGTCCCACCAGGAACAGCTAAATGGGTAAAACAAATAATACACAGATACAGAAGAGGTAAAAAAACTTACGTAGAAGTAGCTTCAATACCAGAATTCCTAAGAGAAGGCAACGCAATATATGACTTCTTTAATCCTAATAGAATAATAATAGGAGTAGATAACAATAAAATAGTTGATGAGCTTTTACAAATATATCAAAGCTTTTCAGCTCCCATACTTATCGTGTCCACAGTAGAAGCAGAATTAATAAAATTAGCCTCTAACGCTTTCCTAGCTACCAAAATATCCTTTATTAACTCAATCTCTGATCTATGCGAACAAATAGGATGCAATATAGAAAATGTAAGCAAAGGAATAGGAATGGATCACAGAATAGGACAAGATTTTTTAAAAGCAGGTATAGGATTTGGCGGCTCATGTCTACCTAAAGATCTTAACGCTATGATCACTCTTTTTAAAGAAAAACAAGTTAACCCCGTACTATTCGAAGCAGTAAAAGAAATTAATAACGACAGAATAAATCTACTTCTAAAAAAAATAAAACAAGCTTTATGGAATATAAGAGGTAAAACTATTACAATTTGGGGTGTATCGTTTAAAGCAGGTACCGACGATATAAGAGAATCCCCCACATTAAAACTAATACCTTCCCTGTTAAAAGAACAAGCAAATTTGATTATATATGACCCAAAAGCTCTAAACAACTTTAAAAATCAATTCCCTCAATACTCAATCCATTCATCCATTAAAATAACCGAAAATATCTATGAAAGTGTTATAAATTCAAACGTAATCGTCATTACAAATGATTGGGAAGAATATAAAAAAGTTGATTTTCTAAAAGTATATGAACTAATGGAAACACCCATAATTATTGACGGAAGAAATATACTAAATCCTATGGAAATAAGTGAATATAATTTTGAGTATCATAGAATAGGAGTTAACTATGAAAGCACATGAAGTTTCTAAAGTATTAAACATAACATTTAAAGATCTAAAAAAAATAGCCGAAGAGATAGATATAAAAATTAATTCACCAAATCAAAAATTAACCGATGAACAATTAAATAAAATAGAAACACTTATAACGAATAAAGCAAAAATTCTTCAATCAAACACAGATTCTCTTACAAATACTTCTTCCGTAAGCACTTACTCCACAAGTACTACTTCATTTAGCAATGATATAAAAAAAGATGATAAAGAAAGTAAAATAGAAATAATAGAAACAATAGAAACAATAGATACTCCACAAAAAGGAAAAATTTATGAAGAAATAAAAGAAATAGAACTTACTCTACCTATTACCGTTGAATCCCTTGCTCAAGCCTTAGAAATACATCCTAATCAAATAATTCAAATTCTTTTCTCTAAAGGACACTTTATAAACAGAAACAGCACACTAGAACTAGAATTAGCCGAAGAAATAGCAATAGAGTTTAACTCATTAATAAAACTTGTGAAAAAAGAAGATAAATATGAAGAAATAAAAGAAGAAGAAATATGGACAACTAGACCCCCCATAGTTACCATAATGGGACATGTAGACCATGGTAAAACTACTCTACTTGATACCATAAGAAAAACCAACATAGCAAATTTAGAAGCAGGGGGAATAACCCAACACATAGGAGCTTACCAAATAGATTTCCAAGGTAAAAAAATAACCTTTATAGATACTCCCGGACATGAAGCTTTTACTACCTTAAGAGCTAGGGGAGCCATGGTAACAGACATAGTTATACTTGTCGTAGCAGCGGATGATGGAGTAATGCCACAAACTATAGAAGCTATAAATCATTCCAAAGCCGCAGGAGTACCTATCATAGTAGCTATAAACAAAATAGACAAACCCAATACTAACATTGATAGAGTTAAAAACCAGCTTGTTACCTATGGTTTAATTCCTGAAGAGTGGGGAGGACAAACTCCATTCGTAGAAATCTCCGCTAAAACTGGCAAAAATATAGATATCCTTCTTGAAACAATTTTATTGGTAGCAGAATTAATGGAACTAAAAGCAAACATCGCAGGTAACCCCGAAGGTATAGTTATTGAATCAAAACTAGATAAAAATAAAGGTCCCTTAGCTACAATAATAGTAAAAAAAGGAATATTAAAACCCGGAATGGCTTTCCATATAGGTAAAACTTGGGGAAAAATAAGAGCAATGTATAACGACAGAGGACAACAAATTAAAGAAGCTCCACCATCAACACCTGTCGAAATAATGGGAATAGCCCAAGTACCAACCGCAGGAGAAAAACTAGTAGTCGTACCCAATGAAAAAATAGCTAAAGAAATAGCCACAGAAGTAATGAAAATAGAAGAATATAATAAAAAATTTTCAAAACCAACAGGCATACACGATATATTATCAAAATTTCATAATACTGATAACATATCAATTAATATCATTTTGAAAACAGATACCCAAGGAAGCTTGGAAGCAATAAAAAGTGGAATAGAAAAATTATCCACAGAAAAAGTAAAAACTAACATAATTCATAGTGCCATAGGAAATATCTCAGACAGCGATGTACTTCTCGCTAAAGCATCAGAAGCTATAATAATAGGCTTTAACATTAAAATTGAAGCAAATGCTAAAAAAATAATAGAAAAAGAAAATATACCCGTACATCTATATAATATCATCTATGAACTACTAGAAGACCTTAAAAAACTCATAGAAGGAAAAATAAAACCAGAAGAAATAGAAATGGAAATAGGAGAACTACAAGTAAAACAAGTATTTAAAGTTAAAAATGGTAAAGTAGCAGGTTGTTATGTACTTAACGGAAAAATAAATAGAGAATCAATTTTAGTAGTCGAAAGACATAATCAACAAATATTCAGAGGATCCGTAGAATCACTTAAAAGATTCCAAGAAGATGTAAAAGAAGTAATTCAAGGTTATGAATGTGGCTTAAAAATAAAAGATTTTAACGATATTCAAATTGGTGATATAATAAGAGTGTTTATTAAAACAACAAAACAAAACTAAGGAGGAAACATGTATATAATACCCGAAAATTTACTTTATTCGGAACAACATGAATGGGTGTCCATTGAAGATAATATAGCTACCATAGGAATAACAGATTTTGCTCAAAAAGAACTAGGTGATATAGTTTACATAGAACCACCACAAATAAACCAAAAAGTGGAATTTATGAAAGTCTGCGGCTCCATAGAATCAGTTAAAAGCGTCTCAGACCTCTATACCCCTGTAGAAGGCATAGTTATAAATATCAATGAAGAAGTATTAAATAAACCAGAAAAATTAAACGAAGACCCTTATAAATATTGGATATTTCAAGTAGAAATCAAAAATTTTGAAAACTATAAAGACAAACTAATGTCGGCAGAAGAATACAAAAAATTCGTAGGAGCCTAAAAATGGAAAATTTATATAAACTACTAAATATCTTGTTTCTTGTATTTAGTATACTTTTAATAATAGGGGTAGCAAGTTATGTAACAGAAAGATCCGGGTTAAGCGGTATAATGGGACAATCCCCAGAAATGAAATCCCAACGAAAACTAACCAAAGAAGAATTAATTCAAAAATATACATCCATAATAGCTTACATCTTTTTATTTACCGTTACCCTTCTTAGTATAATTTCCCAACAAATATTTAAAAAACTTTTATAAAATTTCTTTTATAAAATTTATAATTTAAACTCTACTTTTCAGTTTTTTTCAATCTATTGATAACAAAAGCTAAAATAATAAGAGATAAAGATAATTGTATAAGGTTTACAGAAGAAGGTAAGGGATTAGCGTAGGGTTGGTTTTTAAATTCATCTTCAAAATAAACTAACTCTTTTTCTTCATCGTCATCATGGTGCTCATCTTCGGTTTCTTTTAATGATACCGTATCATAAAGAGAAGTTTTTGAAAGAATAAAATATACCTTTTTGTAAAACATCGAACTAAGAATAAAAAAGATGGATAAAAAGCTT
>JBKBIY010000058.1:0-7938 GCA_046294045.1 bacterium
CTACGAGTAAGGCTTTTGTTTCTATAGGATGATTAACACTTAAATTTCCTTGTATGGTAATTTCTTTATTTGTTTTTATGGGTGTTTGAGTTTGTATGTTTTCACCTTTTGCTATTATTATTTCCTCTGCTTGATTTTCAGGTTGGTCGGTTGCTAATGAATTTTCATATATCTTGATTATTTCAAATTTTTCTTTAGATATTTCTATTTTTAAAGTATTAGGAGAAATTTGGTATATTTTTTTATCTGGTTTTTTTAAATTTCCAATTAAATTTTCAAGGAAATTTTTGTATTGTTTACCAAAGAAAGCGGGATCTTTGTATTGCTCAGGATTTATGTTTAACGGTTGAATATCTTTCTTTCTTATAAATTCTATTATTCCTGGAATGAATGGAAAAGTTAACAAAATTAAGAATATTAGTAGAAGAATTTCGGTGCTCATGTTGTTTTCCTAAACCTTTCGGTTTTCTCCCATTTTAGTGATTTTCTTAATAAAATTGATCTTAAAGCATCTACGAATCCTAGTGAAGTATACCATAAGTTAAATAGAAATATAAAATAAAAGAATGGTAAAAGTCTTATTCTTTGTTGGTATCCATCAATCATAGCGGATATTCCTATTTGGAAGAATGGAGCAAAGTTTCCGTAAGAATTATAGGCTAATATTGCTAATAAAATCCAAAAAATCGATAATATTTCCATCTCACCAAGGAAAAATAGTATAAGCGAATCTATGATACCAAGTAACATAAGAAAAGGGAAAAGATATATAATGAGTAATAGAGTACCATCCATTTTTTGTAATAAATTAAGATTTTCAGATTTACATAAAGGTAAGAGATATCTAAATAAAACTTGATTATGGCCTGCTGACCATCTTCTTATCTGTTTGGCTCTAACTTTCCAATCTTCTGGAGATTCTTCATAACATTCTGCTTTATTTATATATAATACCTTGTAACCATTTATAAAGAACCTAAAGGTTATTTCTGTATCTTCTGCTAGAACAATTGGATCAAAAAAGCATTTTTCTTCATCATCTTCACTAACCAATTTTTTCCAGTTTATTATTGAATCTTGGTCTATATTTACGTATTCCTTTTGTTGGTCTTCTGTTTTTTCTGAATGTATTTGTTTACAAATTTTTAAAAGTAGATCTTTTCTGAATCCTCCTACTGTCCCACCGTATTGAGAGATTAGGTCTAGGTTATAACGTGCTTGTTGATCAATTTGGTATCCTGCTGATCTTTCAAGATCCAACATTCTTGTTAATAGATTTTTAGAAACATTGAGTGGTACGACTCTTCCCATAACTGCTCCTACTTCGGGATCTAAAAAATTTATAACTAAATCTCTTATCTGTCCTTTAGATGGTATGTAATCTGCGTCATATATAACAATAATTTTACCTTCTGCTATTTTTAGTGCTTCATTTAGACTTGCAGGTTTTCCTCTTGGTTTGTCCTCTTCTAATCTATGAAGGGGTTTTATATATGGAAATTTTTGGGAATACTCATCTAAAATTTCTTTTGTTTTATCTGTTGAATGATCATTAATTGGAATTATTTCTAATTTATCCTTAGGATATTCAGAATTTATAAGTGCTTCTAAAATATTTTGGGCTACTTTCTCTTCATTATGCATAGGTATTAATACGGAAACATAGGGTAATTCACTATCTATTACGTCGTTGTATGCTACTTTTTGTTCTGTAAGGGCTCTGTTATATGTAAATATTAAATGCCTTAATATGTAAAGTAGAGTTAAAAATGAAATAAAAATTATGTAAATTTTTAGTATTAGTATAACCATCTCCAGTGTTTAGGGTTTTCTTTTATATATTTAGATAAAAAAGATAGATATACCCCCCATATTCCACTTATGTATATCATGTCTAAAAGAGGGCCAAAATTAAAATAAAGATTAGCCATCCATAATGAAGAATATTCTTTTAAAACGTATAGAAAAACCACATACCTAATCGAATTAAATACAAATGAATAAGCTATTATTAAACAAAAAATAAGAAAATTAGATGTAATTAACCATTTTCTATAGCTAAGAAAACTTAGTGATAACCCTACAATAAAGGCCATTATTGATATTATTCCTGTGCTTGTCATTGAGTAAAGTAAAGAAAAATCTTCTAAAGTATAAGGGAATTTGTATGGAATGAAAATAAAATATAGGCATGAGGAAACTAAAACTATTAACACGAAGTTCACCCAAATCTTTAGAAATTTAGGTATATGAATTGCATTAAATATCAGCATCAATATACAAGATATTATAAGAGTATAGAAAGATAGATAGAGGCTTGGTAGTTTACCAACTTCTGAAAGGTAATATAAACCTTTAAAAACGTTAGTTTGATTAATTTTTACATCTAAAGGTAAATTAAATATTTCTATAATCTTTATACTCAGATTGCAAATTTGAAAAGAAATCTTATCCATGTTTAAGATGAAAATTATCCCAATAGAAAGGTAAAGAATTAATTGAATAATAAACACAAATTTGTTTTGATTAATAATTCTTCCGTATCTTGCAGGTAAAGGAGTAAATATATCAATATTAATATTTTCAAAATTCTTAAAATTTTTTAAATTACTTAATTTTAAATTTTCTTTTAAATTTTCTATATTTTTAGAATTCTTTAAAAAATCCGATTGTAAATCCATATTTTTTATAGCTATCTTGTAAATCGAGATAATTTAGATCTGTAAAGTATCCGGAGTTTAGAGTTATCCATTTTCTGTATTTTATTGAAGTGTAAAATGAGTTTTGTCTTACTTCTAGTGGATTGGCTAAATATGTAGCAAGGTAAGCTTGTTTTCCGTATGAAAAATCTACATAAATCCATGACTTTTTTTCTTCTCCTATACCGAAGCTAATTAAATTTGAAGATGACTTTATATTTCCAGGATCACTTTTATTGATAAAATGTTTGTAAGTTAAGTTCCATCCTTTTTGATAGTACGTTAAACCTGATGATATTATAAAATCTTGGTTTATAGTATAATATTTAATGAAAGAAACTCCTACAGAAAGTACAAGGTTTTTATTTTTACCAGTTTTGAAATTAAAATCGTTATGAAAAACAAATTTTGGTAAATAATCTGACTTTGAACCATATGAAAAGTAGGTAAAAGTATAAAGATTGTCAGACCAATCTTTGTATATACCATTTCTTAACAAAATTGAGTTTCCTTGATTTCTGTAGAAACCAGAAATCCCAACGAAATAGGTAAATTTATCATTAATTTTGTGAAAGAATGAAATATCAGAGGATTTCCAATTACCATATGGTTCTTTCGGATTAAGTATTTCATAAGAAAAACTGTACTCAATCCTTTTTTGGTGATTACTAGCTAATGAAGATATCATGCAAAGGATTAATAAAAACACAAAAACAATTATAATTTTCATAACATAAAGTGTATTTTATATTTGATTTTTTACCTATATCTATAACTATTTTTTATTAATTTTTGTTTTCCTTTTTGTTAATTTTTCGAAAGTTAAAATTTTGTTAATTTTTGTAGGATAAATTTTACTTGTTAGAGAATATTATTACCATTAAAGTGAGTAAAGTTTTTAATTTGGGGTATGAAAAAGCTTTATACTTACCAGGAAATAGAGAATGCAATTGATTTTTTAGCAAACTCCCTAAAAAAGTATATTCTTGATCAAGAGGTACACTTTATAACAATTTTAAAAGAGGGCATACATTTTTCAGTAGATTTAGCCAAAAAATTACAAGATCACTTGCTAATTTTTGATTACATTTTTCTTGAAAATGTTAACCCTTCTAATCGAGAATTAGCAATAGAAAAGGATATATTCCTACCCATAAAAAACAAGATTGTTATAGTTTGTAGTGTGCTAACAAGAACAGGTTATGAAATAAGCTTTATTCATGATTACCTTAAAATAAGGGGGGCTAAAGAGGTAAAAACAGTGTCACTTGTTTGCAAAGATAACTGTCATAAAAAACCGGATTTCTACTACTTTTCTGTACCACAAGAATATTATCTCGTTGGATATGGTCTTGATTATCAAGAAAAATACAGAAATTTGAATGAAATTTATAAATTATAAATGCTTTTTTTAATAGATACTTATAGTTTACTTTATAGATTATTTTTTGCTTTACCTGATTTAACTTTCAACGGAATTCATATTAATGCTATTTACGGTTTATGTAGATTAACTGTTAAACTTACCAAAGAGTATAAGGTTGAAAATTTAATTTTTTGTGTTGATAAGGGGAAATCTGGTAGATCCGATATTTTGAAAACTTACAAAGCTCATAGAAAACCTACTTCGGATAAATTTAAACAACAGATACCTATTTTTTACGAATTCGTCAAAGCTGCTGGGTTTTATGCGTACGGTATAGAAGGCTTGGAAGCGGATGATACCATATTCACTTTAGCGAAATACTTTAAAAAACAAGGATATGGAAAACAAATATTTATCCTTACTGGTGATAAGGATATGTTGCAGGTTTTAAGCGATAAGGTTTTGATTTTGTTGATAAGAAAAGGTATAACTGATGTTGAAGTTTTTGATGAAGAAAGTTTTAATCGGGAGTATGGATTTTCTAGTAAATTTTTCATTTACTATAAAGCTTTGGTAGGGGATCCTTCAGATAATATCAAAGGTGTAAAAGGAATAGGTCCTAAAAAAGCAATTCAAATAATAAAAAATGTTGATTCTAACAATATTAAGGATGGTATTTTAAAATTTTTGTCTCCTGAAGATATAAACATTTTCTTAAATAATCTGGAGTTAATTTCCTTAAAAGATTACTCGGAAAAAATTGAAATAGATCTAGATTTGGAAAAAACTAGGGTTAATCAGGGATGGTATAGAAATGAAAGTTTTAAGAATTTTTTAAGGAAATATAATTTTGTTAGTATTTTGAAGGAAATTGAGGATAAACAGTTAAGATTGTTTTAGAAGTAAAGAAAGATAAAATTAAGGAGGGGTGGCCGAGTGGTCGAAGGCGGCGGTCTCGAAAACCGCTGTGGGTTTACAGCCCACCGGGGGTTCGAATCCCCCTCCCTCCGCTCACCATAGTGGATATATTACAAATAAAAAACCTCCTTTCTCAATGGCAAAAACAAATAGAAAAGAACAACAATTACTTAGCCATTAAAACTATAAACGAAATTATTAATACTTATAAAACTCTCAATGAAAAAGAAAGGAATAACTTTTTGCAAAACTTTAAAACTCTACAAAAAAAAATATTTAGTTTTATTTATTCTAATGATCCACTTGTGAGAAAACATGTTGTTAATTTAGCCAGCTTAATAGATAGTAACGAACTTTTAAATGATGTGGTAAAATATTTAAAAATTGAAAGAGATTATGACGCTTTGCTTGTTTATTTAAGATATATAAAAAAATATGGAGCTATTGGATTTATTCCTAATATTTTAGAATTTGCTAAGCAAACTACAATTTTAAAAGCTAAATACGAAGCTTTTTCCGTTATTTTATCCTTAGCTAAGTCATATAGAGATTATGATAAAATCGTTGAATTTATATTTGACGATTTTAAATTGTTGATAAACAATAATAAAAGCATCTTTTTACTAAACGAAATTTATAAAGATCTAATAAATACTTCAATGCCTTATTTTAGAGAGCAAGATAAACCAAAGGTGGAATCGTTTTTTTATGGTTTTTACGAGTCTGTTTTTTCTAAAAGTGCAGAATTAGTAGACTTATTAAAAACAAAGATTGAGGATGAGGATACATGCCAATTAGCTTCCCATATTTTTGTTTTTCTGTTGATTTCTTATAACATTCTTGAAAGATCTTCGAACTCTGATAATTTACAAAATTTAACATATAAAGATCTTAGGTTAGCAGATGTTTTTAAAAATATGGTTTCTAATGCTAAAAAACTTGATTTATTCTTGATAAATATTATCAATATTCTTGATGATCTACTTATAAAAGATCTATTTAAAAAATATGCTATTAATGAAGAATTGATTGATTATTTTATCTCTTTATTGGAAAAATCGGATGAAAAAGATGGTTTAAAAATTTTACATTTAATCAATTACTTGGATATCAAATTTGAAGAATATCATTTATTAAAGTTGGAGGAATATTCTAAAAAAGTTTTTAGTGAAAGCATAATAGATTTGAGCGTTGAAATTTTTGATAAAAATAGATATTATTCTCCTGTTTTTTATTTTCTAAAGTATAGTGGTAGTTATAGTGATAAATTAAAAGATAAGCTTAGAAATGTTATAAAGAAAATAGCTAAGCAAGAAAGGGAAAATGAATAAAATATTAATTTTTGTTGGGTTAGGGAATCCTGGAAAAAAATATCAAAAAAATAGACATAATGTAGGATTCTTGGCTTTAGATTTTTTTATAAAAAGGATGCAACAAAAATATGAAATAAACCCTATTCAAGAGCTAAAATTTAGTAGCATAATTAATAATTTTAAAGTAAATAATACTAAATTGTACTGTGTTTTTCCTTTAACATTTATGAATAATTCCGGCGTAGCTGTTAAACAGATTATAGATTATCTTAAAATTGAAGATTTTAAAGCTAGCTTATTAGTTATGTATGACGATATGGATATTAGTTTGGGTGATTTTAGGTTGAAATTTGATGGGGGGGATGCAGGACATAATGGAATAAAATCTATAATTCATTACATAGGTAAAGATTTTTATCGCTTAAGAATAGGTATATCTAGGCCACCGGATAAAGATTATAAAAACTATGTATTACAGGATTTTTCACCAGAGGAGCTAATAAAATTAAATCAGGTTTTATTAATAATTTCTGATGTTTTAGAAAATATAATCAAAGATGGAATAGAATTAACTACTTCAAAACTTGGAATATTTTTAATGAAAAAACAGTGGTAAGGAGGTAAATAAAATGAATAAGCAAAAGTACTATGAAATTGCCTCAAAAAGGTTAATCCCTCATTTTGCTATCTGGAAGGAAATAGAACAATACGGACCAAGAATAATCTCAAAAGGTGAAGGCGTTTATATATGGGATATTGAAGGAAATAAATATATTGATGCTATGTCTATCTTATGGGTGGTAAATGTAGGACATGGAAGAAGAGAAATAATAGAAGCAATGTACCAACAAATGCAAAAAATAAACTACGTGTCACTATTTGGAGGGTATCATCATGAAAAAGCTCTTGAATTAGCAGATTTGTTGTGCAATATATTACCTGTGGAAGCGGTTTTCTTTTCAAATAGCGGAGGAGAAGCTATAGAAACAGCTATAAAACTAGCTAGACAATATCACTATGTTACCGGTAATCCTCAAAAGTATAAAGTTGTTGGAAGATGGCATTCATACCATGGAGTAACTTATGGAGCTTTAAGTTTATCAGGTATAAGACAGAACAGGAATTTTTTTGAGCCTTTGTTACCGGGATTTGTTCATTTTGAAACTCCTTATTGTTATAGATGTCCTTTTAATGGAGTTTATCCTAGTTGTAATCTTAGATGTGCAGATGATTTTGAAAAACTTGTAGAAAATGAAGGTCCAAAGACTATATGTGCTGTAATTGTAGAGCCTGTGATGTCTGCTTTGGGATCAGTTTATGCCCCCGATATCAAAGAGTACTATAGAAGAATAAGGGAAGTTTGTGACAAATACGATATTCTTTTGATTTTTGATGAAGTTAATAATGGTTTTGGTAGAACAGGTAAATTTTTTGCTTATGAACACACGGGAGTAATTCCAGATATGTTTGTTTTTGGTAAAGGAATAACAAGTGGTTATGCTCCTTTAGGAGCTACAGCGGTTTCAGAAAAAATAGCGAAAGTTTTCAAGGAATGGATGTTTGTTCATGGATATACCTTTGGTGGACATCCTGTATCATCCACTGCGGCTATAGAAAATATCAAAATAATTCAAAATGAAAA
>JBKBIY010000059.1:0-7906 GCA_046294045.1 bacterium
GGGAATTAAAACATCAGATTTATAGGGATAGGATTTTATTTCTTTTAAAGTTTTCATTACTGAGTATCTGTAAAATACTCCGAAAATCAGAATTATTGACATAACTATCCATGTGCTTACTATCGTGTTTAGATGTATTTCTGCGTTACCTATGTTATAGTTTATAAAGCTCCCCAAAAATACCATCATAACTAGATTATTTTACATTTTTTAAAAATTTCCTTTATAAAATTAGTTTTTATTTAGAATTAATTACAATTGCAGTTTTCGTTATCGCAGGAACATTTGGATTTGGTTTTTTCTTCAGTTTCACATCCACAACCGCATCCGCAACCACAACCGTTTTGATGTAATTTTTCTTTTGTATTTAAAACAAAATATACGTTACCTTCTTTTTCTATAATGTCAATTTCTAAATTTTCTACAAATGGAATGGAGAAATCATCTATTACGACTTTAAAATCTTCAAGATCTATGAATGTATCAGAACTGTCTATTTCATTTGTTATTTCCATACCAAAGTCTATTCCGCAACATCCTGATGGTATAGCATATATTCTAAGGTAGTTATTTTCTCCTTCTGTTTCTATCATTTGTTTAATTTTTTCCTTTGCTTTTAGTGTAAAAGCGACCATTTTTTACCTCCTTTAAGTAAATTTTTTCAGGAAAACAAGAATTTTTTCTTGTCCCCATTTATAAAATACTTTAGCTTTTTCATTTTACCTTGTATCAAAAGTTTAACTTAGACATTAACATTAAAGTTAACAAATTTTTAACAATTTAATTTTCAATTTTTCTTAATGTTTTTTTAGTTAAAAAGTAAGTAAAGAAAGGAGCAAAAATTATGAAAATTGAAAATTTTTCAAAAAATTATTACAAACCTGGTAACAAGGTAGAGTTTTTAGATTCTGAAAAAATTACCTCTAAAGAAGCTGAACTTATACTTAGTGCTAAAGACACAATACACATAGCTAGATATAGTTTTAATAACATGTTATTAGCGACTTTGCTTGCTCAAAAAGCTAAAGAAGGTGTAAAAGTTAGGGTTGTAATAGATCCCTTATCTCTTTATAATGCTGGTAAAGAATGGGAAAAAAGAAAATATGTAGTACAATATTTAAAAGAAAATGGAGTTGAAGTTGAAATTTTTCCATATTCTCCTCTTTCAGACAAAAACTCTAATGATAAAAGCTCTAAAGATGAAAATTCTAAAATTCCTACTTATTTCTATTCACTAACTTCTCCGTTTCAAGTTAAATATAATAACGTTGAATTGGATTATAATAACAAAAATAACTATCAATTGATGCATTCGAAATATATTTCTGTTGATGGTCAGAAAGCTGTTGTGTCAGGAATGAACTGGGCTGATGGTAGTTTTAAAAATGTTGATGCTGGAGTTTATGTTGAAGGGAAAGTTGTGGATGATCTTGAAAAGGAATTTTGGTTCCTTTTCAAAAAATCCGGTGGTAAAGATTATGAATATGTACCAAGAGCAAAGGAAGCAGGTAATTCTAATGCTTCTCTTTTAATAGCTGATAAAGATTTTCAAAAGACAAGTTATGCTGGAGCAGTTTATAACGCAGTTGCCAACGCTAACAAAAAAATATACATCAGCGCTTTTGTCCTGTCAGATCCATATCTCGTAAAATTATTAATAGATGCAAAAAATAGAGGGGTTAAAGTTAAGGTAATACTTGATCCAAATAAATCACCAGAGTACAGCAATCCTAACTATGATACAGCTGAGAAACTAAAAAAAGCAGGCATAATTCCAAGATGGTACAAAGTAAAAACCTATGATACGGCAATGAAAAACTTTTTACATACCAAACTTATGATAGCAGATGATACTCTTATAGTAGGTAGTGGAAATTTTTCATATAGAGGTTTAAGAATAAATAGGGAAGTAGGAATAAAGACTGATGATAAAAAAGCTATATCAGATGCTATAAAGTTTTTTGAAAAAATATGGAAAGAAAATACATCTACTGTGCCTTATTTACCTCCCCCTTCTTATCAGAGTATCTCTGGTAGTAGTTCATCATATCAGGTAACATATTCATAAAAAAATTAATTTTTTTAAAAATTTTTTATATATTTTTAAAAAAGAGGGTAGTTAGCAAAAAGGTAGAATAATTTAATTACGAGGGGGCGTAGTTCAGCACGGTCAGAACGTTGGCCTGTCACGCCAAAGGTCGCGGGTTCAAGTCCCGTCGTCCCCGCATCTCTATATGAAAAAACCTCAAAAAAAACAAAACACACCAAAACAACAACGCCTCAAAAACGATGATATAAAAATAACCAAAGATTTCATAGAAACAGAAGGAGAAGTAACGGAAGCTCTTCCTAACGGAGTCTTTAAAGTTAAGCTAGATAACGGTGCTACCGTTCTTGCTCACCTATCAGGTAAAATGAGAATAAATTTTATCAAAGTTGCTGTAGGTGATAGGGTAGTTGTACAACTGTCTGTTTACGACCTTACTAAAGGAAGAATAGTATACAGAAAGTAAACATTTTTTCTTTCGTTTTCTAATGAGAATTTATGATCTGATTTTTGGTTCATTTATTGCTGTACTTATTATATCTAACGTAGTTACAATTAAAGTTTTCGAAATTAATATTTTTTTTTCAAAATTAATTTTTGATGGTGGAGCTATTATTTTTCCATTTTCTTACATATTTGCAGATATATTTACAGAAGTATATGGTTATAAAAAAACAAGGAAAATCATTTGGATAGGATTTTTTATTTTGATTTTATTCAATGTTCTGCTTTATATAGTTATATTGTTACCTCCTGAGGAAAGTTGGAATAGGTCAATAGGTCAGGAAAATTTTGAAAAAGTTCTGGGAATTAGCCCAAGAATAGCTATTGCAGGGATGATTGGATACTTTTGGGGAGAGTTCACTAACTCTTTTGTTCTGGCAAGAATGAAAATTATTGATAAAGGCGGAAAAATGTGGAACAGGATTATTTTATCAACTATTTTGGGACAGTTGGTTGATACCACCCTCTTTTGTACTATAGCATTTGCGGGAGTAATAGATTTTAAAAGCCTTATTAATTATATCATTACAGGGTATTTTTATAAAGTATTTGTTGAATTCATATTTAGCCCAGTTACTTTATTGATAATAAAAAAGATAAAAAAAATAGAAGGAATTGATTTTTATGATTATAATACTAATTTCAATCCTTTTGCTGTTAAATTTGTTGATTAACACAGTTATGGCAATGAGTCTCATCCAAGTTAAAAATCAAGATTTCAATAAAAAAACTCTTTTTGGCAAAAATGACTAAAAAATGAGAAAAATTTTTCATTCAAACAATAACAAATTTTTAATAGTATATGAAACGGCATATCAAAAACCTAAAAATATAAAGCCTAAAAATATCAAAAATTTAATAAAAGATGAGCTTTTCGATAAAACTTCTAATGAAATAGATGGAATAATTTGGGTTGATAATGTAAAAGATGGATTTATTTACTTTGATTTATTTAATATTGACGGAGGTAGGGCTGAGGTTTCAGGTAATGGACTTGCTTGTTTAAGCTTGTTTTTATACAATACAATTAAAATCAAAAATTTTAATTTTGTTAACTCTTTTTATAGAAACAAAATATTTTATTCTAAAGTGATCAATCATAGTTCAGTTGCTGTGGGATTTGATCTTCAGGATGCGATAATTAAAAATAAAATTTACAAGGATTTTCATATTTATGAATTAAATATTCCTAATCCTCATTTAGTTTTACCTGCGTCTAATTTTGATGAAAAGGAGGCTTTGGAATTAGCGAGCGACATTTTTCAGTTTTTTCAAGGAAAATACAATGTACATGTTTTTGATTATGAAAAAATGTTTATGTACACTTTTGAAAGGGGGGTTGGATTTACTTATTCCTGTGGAAGTGGGACTATTGCTTGTTGCTATCTTTATGTTAACGTAATAAAAAAAAGCAAAGATTTATCAATAAGTTTAAATATAGCTTCAAAAGGGGGTAAAATAAGAGTATCTGTGGAAAACGAAATTTATTGGTTATACACTAATCCTAAGGAATGCTAAAATATTAATTTTAAAAAAGGAGTTTTTATGATTTAGGTAAATAAGATAAGGAGATAGGGGTGAAAAATATGCCTAAAACAAAGAAATCTAAATTAAAAACAAAAAGAGCACTTGTAAAAAGATTCAAAATAACTGGTACAGGAAAAATACTTCATAAACAAACAAATACGGGTTGCGGACACCTTAGAAGGAAAAAAAGTAAAAGCACAAAGAGAAGACAAAAACTATTTGTGGAAGTCCCAAAATATGCTTATAAAAACTTACGAAATATCCTTCCTTCTTAAATAAAAACGGTTAAAAATAGTTTTTATCTTAATAAAATAAAAACCGCTGGGGTGGGGGAGTAGAGCGGTATACAAAAGCCCCACGAAAAAACTATGAAAAACATAGATAATTCTTACTTCAGGGTAGTGCTTGTAACCTGCCCAAATATTCAAGAAGCAGAAAACATTTCAAGAATACTTGTAAATAATAGAATAGCAGCTTGCATAAATATCATTCCACATGTTCGCTCTGTTTACACCTGGCAAGATAAAGTAGAAGAATCTGAAGAAGTAATGTTAATAATCAAAACAATTGAAGAAAATCTACCTCAGCTTGAAGAATTTATAAAAAACTATCATTCATATACTGTTCCTGAAATAATCTCCTGGCCAATAAAATCGGGTAATTTAGAATATCTTAAATGGATGACAGAAGTTACCAATGTCTCTGTTCAATAAAATAATTTTCCTCCTTATTTTTCTCTATCATATTAGCTTATTCTTTTTTAATATTTCCTTTGCTAATATTGAGGAAGAATACTTTAAGATATACAAAAAACTAGATTACCAAAAAGGGGTTTATGGTAACGCTTCCAAATATGCTGATCTTATTTATGAATACGAAGGGGTAACTAATAATTTCAGATTATATATAGATAATACCGTTCAAAATCAAGAGTTAATACTATGGAATCTCGATGAAAATTGGAATGAAAACAGAATATTTGTAAACAAAAAGGTACAGGAATTCTGGGGATTTGTAAATAACTATGGAATTTTCATAATTTACAAAAGATCATCAAATATATATTGGAAAATATATCAAACGAATAACGGAAAAGAAATCATAGGAGGATTTTTAACAAGTGAAAGTATTCTCAATATTGCTTTAAAGGATGTATATTTTGCTTCCTATAAAAAGGGGGCATTTGTTTCTTTGATTTTTTACGATAATCTCGGAAAACAGTACTATTACATATATTATCTTGACGTATGGGGTAGGCACGATTTAGTAACCAAAAAGGATAATAAATGATTATTGATTTTATAAAAAATCATAGTTTTTTTCATGGTTGGAAAGAGGAGTATTTAGAGAAAATATTGGAGATATCAAGTTTAGAAACTTTTCCTAAGGGGCATCGTATAATTAATGAAGGTTTTTCTGCAGATAAGTTCTATATAATTGTAAATGGGCTTGTGGAAATTAAATCCATGGATGTGTCTTTACAGTTATTAGGAGCTGGTGAGATCTTAGGTTGGTCATGGTTAATTTACCCTTACGTTTGGAATTTTTCAGCAGAGTGCGTAAAAGAAACAATAGCCGTTTCCATAGATGCTGAAAAACTTAGAAAAATATTTGAAGAAATAAAAGAAATAGAATGCTTGATTTATAAAAACATGTTTAATATAGTGTCTAATCGTTTAAAATCTGCTAGACAAAAGATAATAGAATTATCAATTCATGGACAATCTAATTGATACTTTAAAAAGAATATCATTTATATGTGATTTACTTGAAAAAAAACAGTATTCCCTTGCCCTTTTGGAATTAGAAAAGTTTTTATTTCTAGATTTTCCTAATCTTCATTCTAATGAATCGCTACAAGATAATTTTGTAAACATCATAAAGTATTATGTTGCTAAAAAAACTAATATAGGCGAAAATAAGGAAATCCTTTTATTTTCTTTACAGAAGATAAAAGAATTTATTTTACAAAGTTTAGCTTTACAAGATTTTGAAAAATTTAAGAATATTGATCTATCACTAAGCTTAGTTGATATTAATGAAATAATACATTCGTATATTTTTAAAAATTTTGAAAAACATTTTGAATGCTTATTTAAAGGCGAATATAATGAATCTTTGAAATGGTGGAATAATTTGGAATTTTATTTAGATAAACATTCATATATAGAAGACACTATAATTGAACCCATTTATATTTCATCCACTGCTAAACTTGGTACTCCACGAGGAGGGGAATATAAACACTTTATATATGAACACAAGATGCTGAAAAAATTTTCTAAAAATATAGAAGAATTGCTTGAAAAAGGACAAATTATTGAAAAATTTACAGAAAATATTGATCTTTATTTCTATTTTAAAAATTTTTGGATTCATCATGGATTAAGAGAAAAAAATATCTTTTATAAATTTCTTGAAGATGTTTTACAAGATGATGTTAAGCAGGAATTGAAATTAGAATTGGTAAAAAGTATAAAGGAATGGGAATTTTAGAAATAAAAGTTTTGTTAATAGGTTTAGTAGCAGGGTTGTTAAGTGGTTTATTAGGTGTAGGTGGGGCTACTGTGGTTATCCCAGGATTGGTATATTTAATAGGACTAGATCAAAAGACTGCTCAAGGTACTTCACTAGCTCTACTTATGATTCCCGTTGTTTTTACAGCTTTTATAAATTATTATAAAAATGGCTTTTTTCATAAGTATTACGCTTTATTTTTGATTTTATCTTTTCCCATAGGTGCTTACCTTGGATCTTTACTAGCTCTTTATCTAGATTCTGTTACTTTAAGAAGGATTTTTGGTATATTTTTATTAATCATATCCTTAAAAATGATTTGGAGTAAATAAAAAATGAGTATCATAAGAAGGATAAAAGAGGGTTTAAAGAAAACCAAAGAAATACTATTTACTGATGTAAGGGATTTAATAAATAGAAAAAATTTTGAAGAAATTAGCGAGGATTTTTGGGAAAATCTGGAAGTAAAATTGTTAACTGCTGATGTAGGTGTTAATATAACTTCTCATATAATTAATGTTTTAAGAAATGCAGTTAAGAAAAAGGATAAAAAATCATTTTTGGAAGAGGTAGAAAAGGAATTGGTTTCTTTATTAGATATCCCGTATTACTCAGAAGAAAAGTATTTTCCTTTGAAGAATGGCGTTAAGGGGTATCCGTTGGTTGTTATGGTTGTGGGTGTTAATGGGACAGGTAAAACTTCTTTTATAGCGAAATTGGCTAATTACTATATAAATCGGGGTTTAAGTGTTATATTAGGTGCGGGTGATACTTACAGAGCTGCTGCTATAGAGCAACTTTCCTATTGGGCTGAAAAATTAAAAATTCCTATCGTAAAACAGAATATAGGTTCTGACAGTGCAGCCGTGGCTTTTGATACCGTTAGCAGCGCTATATCAAAAAATGTTGACGTAGCTATCATAGATACCGCCGGAAGAATGCATAACAAAAAAAATCTTATCCAAGAATTACAAAAAGTAGAAAAAGTAATAAAAAAACATTCATTGGATCTACCCCAAGAAAAAATATTAATCTTAGATGCTACATATGGACAAAACAGTATTCAACAAACCAAAGTATTTACCGAAGCTATAAATATCACTGGAGTAGGTATAACTAAAATGGATACAACCTTTAAAGCTGGATTCATTTTCTCTATAACTTCTACCCTTGGTATACCAATAAAATTTATTACTTTTGGAGAAGATTTAGAAGATATTCAACCATTTAATCCAAAGGAATTTGTTGATAATTTACTTAATTAATCACAATAATGAATAAGCGAAAGATTATAGAAGAATTTGTTAATAA
>JBKBIY010000005.1:0-21024 GCA_046294045.1 bacterium
CTTTGAATTATGGAATATTTTTAGGTAGATTTGATAGAATAAAAAACGTAGATCGCTTTATTAAGAAATACATTTCTAAGGAAGTAAATAAACATATACCGTTAGTTATTGCTGGTAAAATTATGGATTATGATGAAGAGTATTATCGAAAAATAGAAAAAATTGTTCATAATCAGAAAAATATTTTTATTTTGAATATAGAGGAATTAAAGGAGAGGTATTTAAGGGATTTTATAAACTTTTTTAGGAAAGAGTTTAGCTTTGGTAAGAGGAAGTATTTATTAGAAAGGAAGATGGTATTAGAATTAACTAAAGTAAGTAGTTTTTTAGTTATGCCGTCGTGGGTTGAAAGTTTTGGATTTACCGTTTTAGAGGCTCTTTATCTAAACAAACCTGTTATAGTTACTAAAAATTCCCCTTATCAGGAAATTTTACCTGAATTTATAGGGAAAAATATAAAAATAATAGATCCTTTGATTATGGGTTTAGATGCGGATTTATTTGTTTTTGAAGATTTTGAAAATTCAAGTAATTTGATAAAGGAAAGGTTTGCAATTGAAAAAATAGCTTTAAGGTACATGGAGGTGTGGGAAAAACATGGATAATAAGGAATTATTGTTTAAGCTTGTTAGTATTCCTAGTGTTAACGGTACTTACGGAGAAATTAAAATAGCAGAATTTATATATAACTATCTTGTAAAAATGAAGGAAAGTATTAACTTAAGTGATGATGAGTTTAAAGTTTTTTTTCAAGATATTGAAGATGATGAATTAGGAAGGAAAAATGTCGTCTGTATTTTAAGAGGGCGTAAAGTTTCTAATAAAGCTATAGTTATTTTGGGGCATTTTGATACTGTTGATATTGAAGATTATGGTAGGTTTAAGGATATTGCTTTTGAACCCGCAAAGTTAAAAGAAAAGTTTAAAGAAATTTACGGTGGTATTGTAGATGACGATACCGAGTTTGGCAGGGGAATTTTTGATATGAAGGCAGGGATTGTTGTTAATATCAAAATTTTAGAAGAATTGGCAAAAAATACTGATAAATGGGGAGGTTATGCGATTTTCTTATTTGTTTGTGATGAAGAAGGTGATTCTAAAGGTATGATTAATACTCTTCATTTCCTTAAAAAATTTAAAAAAGAAAAAGATGTTGAGTATTTATTTTGTTTGGATACTGATTACGCTACTAAGAAAGCGGTTTATTTGGGTAGCATAGGTAAGATATTAGTAGGGATATTTGTAAAAGGAGTTGAAACTCATGTAGGACAATCATTAGAGGGAATAAATTCAAATTATATACTTAGTTGTATTATCAGTGAGATTGATAATAATATGGATTTAATGGAATTTTCTGGTAGTCAGTTTACTAGTCCACCGGTGACAATGAAAATAAGGGATTTAAGGGAAAGGTATAATGTAAAGACGAATTTATATTCTTTTGCTTATGTTAATCATCTTTTTTTTGAGAAGGATTTGGAGCAAATTTTGGAAAGCTATAAATGTGTAATTGAGAAAGTTATTTCAAAAATAGTTGATAAAAAGAAAAGAATCCTAGAAAAGGTAGGACTTGATCTAAAAATTGAAGAGATAAAAGTTTATTATCTTGAAGAATTTATTAAGAAGTATGGGAAGTTTATTTATAAAAGTTATGATATTGAGGACCGTAGGGAGGAGTTAGTTCTATCTTTAAAGGATTGGATTAGTGGGTTAAGGATAGATTATCCGTTTGTACTTCTTTTTTTCTTACCTCCATATTACCCGAGTGTAAAGGCAAGTGATAGGATAAGAAATTATATTTCGGAGTATGTTAAGGTTGTTAAAGAAGATCTAGAAATTTTGGATTATTTTCCTTATATTTCGGATTTAAGTTTTTTAGGGGGTGTTAGTAAGGTTGATTTTTTAAAGAATAATATGTTAGGATGGGGAGATGTTTATAAAATTGATACTGGTTTAATGAATGAAGTTAAGATGGAGTGTATGGATTGGGGGGTTTTGGGTGCTGATGCTCATAAGTTTACCGAAAGAGTTTTTGTAAATTATTCTCTCTATAAATTACCCAGTTTAATTTTGGGGTTTATATATAAGTTTTTAGAGAAATGAGTGTTTTATATAGGTATTTGTTTATGGAAATGATAAAACCATTTTTTTTGGGTTTAGTGGGGTTTATTGTTTTTTTGATAAGTGAGGTTATGTTTATTTTAGTTGATCATGTAGTAAGCAAAGGTGTTGATTTGTTAACTGTTTTTAAGATAATAGTTTATAGGATACCTGCTTTTGGGGTGGTTGCTATTCCCGTGGCGATTTTGTTTGCTGTTATTAATTCTATAACTAAGTTGGAGGCAGGTTTTGAGATAACCTCTATGAGAATTTTAGGATTAAGATTTTATAACATTGTTTTGCCTTTTATCTTGGTTTCTATTTTTATGACTTTTTTGAATTTTTTTTTGAATGAGAAGATAGTACCCGTAACTATGAAAATTTCTGAGGATATAATAAAAGAGAAGATAATAAGAGCTGGAATAGGTTTTATACAGTCTGATGTGTTTTTTAAGATGCCTGATGGTAAGATAGTTATAGTTAGAAATGTTGATAAGAGGAGTAGGGTTTTGAATAATATTGTTATTTCAGATGTAAGGGTAGGGGTTTTTTCAAGAATAATAACTTCTAAGAGGGGTTATATCGAGAATCTTGCTTTTATTCTTGAGGATGGATTTTTAATTGATATAGGAAAAGATGGTTTTGTAAAAACGCAGGTAAAATTTGAGAGGTTAGTAATACCTTTTAATTTATCTTTTGAGGATATAATAAAGGAGTTAAAGAATCCTTGGGAAATGAGTTACGAAGATTTGAAAAAAGAAATAGAGGCAAGAGAAAGGATAGGTTGGAAAGATAATTTTTTAAAGACACAGTTTTATTTGAAATTCAGTTTACCTATTTCTTGTGTAGTGGTGGTTATATTATCGTTACCTTTGGCGGTGATGTTTGCAAATAGGGGAAAGTTTATTGGGTTATTTATAAGTGTATTTTTGATATTTTTTTATTATACTTTATTTTCATTTTTCGCTGCTTTGGGTAAGAACGGGTTAGTTAATCCTTTTATTGCTGCTTTTGGTGCTAATTTTATAATGCTTTCTATTGGAGTGTTTTTGATATATTTGATAGAAAGATGAGTTTGTTAACAAGGTATGTTTTAAAGAATTTTTTAGAATCTTTTTTGATAGGATTTATTATTTTTTGTTTTATTATATTGTTAACTTCTCAGTTATACCAGGTAATTAGGTGGTTAGTTGATGGGGTATACGGTATTTGGGATGTTATTAAGTATGTTGTTTATATTAGTCCGATGTATTTGAATTATGTTGTTCCTGTATCTATTGTTTTTGGGGTAGTAAGTTCAGTAGGTAAATTAAGTAGTAATTTTGAGTTAATTGCTATTAATAGTTTTGGAATAGGTTTAATTGAGGTATTTAGGAAAATTTTTGTAGCTGTGTTTTTGTTAAGTATTTTATTATTTGTTTTTAATGAATTTTTGGGATATAGATTTGTATCAAAAGCATTGGATATGTATTACTCTGCTTCAAAGAATGTAAGCGGCAGTATAAAGGATTATTTGATTGTTTGGGATAGTAATGAGGAAACAAATTATGTTTTTGCTAAAGAGTATTTGGGAGATTTAGGGTTAATGAAAGATGTTTTTATAGTGGTTAAGGATAAGAGGAGTAAGAGTGTAAGGAGGAATTTGGTTTCTGATTTTGCTAAAAAGAAAGGAGAAAATATTTGGTTGTTGTATAATGTAGTTATGTATAATTATGTTGATGGTAGTAAAGTTTCGATTGGTTATATGGATTACGTTTTTGACTTAGGTCAAGATGGTGGTAGAAAAAGACATAGGGAAGAGATAAGCGTTTTAGAGATTATGGAATTAATTAATCAATATAAGGTTGCTGGGTTAAGGGATTTGGTTTTTGAGATGTATATGAAATTAAATTTGAAATTTGTTTTTCCGTTAAGTGGTTTATTTTTGTTATTTTTGGTTTTTCCTTTTTCGGTAAGTAAAGTTAGAGTGAGTAATTTTTTAGGTATAGCTTTTTCAATTGGTGTAGCTATTTTTTATTATATTTTTATAACTTTAGCACAAGTGTTTTCCACAAAAACAGGGATTATTTGGTTTTTATGGTTACCTAATTTTATTTCTATATTTTTAGGAGGATTTTTAATGTTTTTGAAAAATAAAAATGATATATAAATAAAGGATAAAAGAAATAAGTATGTTATTTGGTTTGTTTGGTTCAAAAGAGGTATATGTAGGTTTGGATATAGGTAATTATTATGTAAAAGCTGTGGCCGCTGATTCAGTTTGGCAGGATATGAAAAATCTCAAATCAGCAAAGATAGATTCCGTTTCCAAAATTCATGTTGAAAATATTGAGGATAATAATCTGTTGATAAATGAGTTAACGAATCTCTTTAGTGTTTATAAGTCTCAAAAGAAAAGTGTAAAAGTTATAGTTTGTATTTCAAGTCCAAATGTTATAGTAAGATCTATAGAGGTGCCTAAGAAGGTTAATTTGGATAGAGAGGGGATGGATATAGCTCGGAATTATATTCCTTATAAAGTTGAGGATGCCAAGTATAGATTTGAGACTTTAAGTGAGGATGTACCGGGTGCTCCTGATAAGAAGGAGGTTTTATTAATTTCTTTTCTCTTAGAAGAATATGTAATGTTAGAGGATATAATATCTGCAGCTGGTTTAGAAAAGGTTGCTATAGAGTTTGATGAATTAGGTGTTTGGAGATTATTAGATGGTGTTAATTATCTTAATTTTAAATCTACAAATAATATTGTAATTGACTTAGGGCATGTAACTACTAAAATTTTAGTTTTTCAGGATGGAAACCTAAGGCAGTTGAGAAATATAAAATTTGGCGGCGAAGAAGTAAGAAAAAGAATAGTAGAGAAACTAAATATTACCAACTTAGATGAAACTATGTGGTCTAATATTTCATTTAAAGATCAGAAATATTTACCAGTACTTTCTAAAGCTATTGAGCCTTTAATAAAAGAATTAAAGAGAACTGTTATCTTGTATAAAAGTAAATTTGAATTTAGTAATATATATATTATCGGTGGATTATCTTATATTGATGGAATTAGGGATTATATATCTCAAGAAGTATCGTTAAATGTAGATAATATTGATATATATAAAGTTTCCAACATAAAGATAGATAAGAAATTTGAGCAGGAAATAAAGAATAATTTTAATATTTATGTTAATGCATTAGGTTTAGCTTTAGGGCATGGACAACAAAAACTTATTTCTAAGAGGATAATATAATAGGGGGTGTTATAATGGGAATAGTCATAATGGAACAGGAAAAAAAAGTTAATTGGGCTAAAGAAATTTTTATAGTAATAATTATATTAATTATGATCGGTATAGGTTATGCTTTTCCTTATTTTAGAGCCCAAAAGAAGATAGAGGAAATAAAGTTGACTAAACAACAGGTTGAAGAATTAGTGAATCAATCAAAGTATTTTCAATCGCAGTTACCTCTTATTGAAAGTAATATCAAAAAAGTAAGGGTTATTCAAGATGAATTGAATACTTTGAAATTGTTGCTTAACGAAAGTGTTATTCAAAGGTTTATTATAGTTGAGATACCTCATATACTTCCCCCTGAAGCTTGGATGAATAATTTAAGTATTAATTTTGACGCTAAGACTGCTTCTTTTGGTGTTAATATTGTAGGTGCTAGAGACAAGGTATTACAAAATTCAGCTCAACTGCTTGATAATATAAATAACAGTATTATTTTTAAAAACCCCAAAATTACAGGAATAAGTTTACAAGAACAAGAAGGGGAAGTTGTTTCATCTTTTAACGCTGAAGTTAGCTTTGAATATTCTTTAGATATTTTGGAAAGTTACTATAAAAAAATGAAATAACAAGATAGGAGGGTGATATCTTATGACAATATTTGATATATTAAAAATTGTTCTAGGTGTTGTGTTTACATTAGTAGTAGGCTTTCTTAGTTATCAAATAAATTACGTTCCTTTGGTGGAGAAGGAATCTTTGTGGAAGAAACAATTAGAGGATGCTAAAAAGATTTATGAAGCTAGTATGCAGGTAAAGCAACAGTATGAAAAGTATCAAAAATTGGCATCAGAGTATGAAAAATTAAGACAAGAATTCTTCCCTTCTAAAACTGAGGGTGAACAACTATTTATGTCCTCTGTTTTAAAAAGGATAGAAAATATTGTTACTGAAGTGAGGAATAATTCAAAAGACAAAGATTTTAAACTTAGTAATATAAATTTTGGTGCTATTTCAAATAGAAACATAGGAGCAAAAGAAGATACTGAAGGAATAGCTGTAAGAAGTACAGAAATAACAATGTCTATTAGTGGAAAATATTCTACAATTGTGATTTTTTTAAGAGAAATATCTGATGTTAATAAGATGGGTGGTTTAGTAAGGATTAAGACCATATCTTTTTCACCTTCTTCGAAGGAAGTTGGTAAATCTCCTGTTAATAATGTTGCTCTAACTTTGGAAATGATACAAATAATAAGGTAGGTGAGGTGTAGATGAAAAAGAGATTAGTAATGTTGCTTTCTTTAGGAATAGTTTTTAGTTCTTTTTTGAATTCATGTACTACTGAACAATTAGCTAGTATAGAAAATCCTACGGATTTGTCTAAAGAAGTAAAAATAGATACTTCTAAATTAGACATATCTATAATAGATATAGATGAATTAAAGAAGAGATTAGCTACAAAGCCTGTTATTCCTGAAAAGAGAGAAACTGTAGATTTAAAAGATCCTTTTGTAATGAAATCTTTAAAAGCTCTAAGAGTCCAAAATGTCATGAAAAATCAAGAAGAGGAAGAAGATAAGAAAGATAGTAAAGAGAAGGAAAAATTGGCTCAGGACAAACCTGCTATGGACGAAGGAAAACAAACGGTAAATATAGCAGAGGAATCTCCTATGATGTTTAATTTTGAAGGTTTATCTATTTCTGGAAATGAAAAGAGAGCAATTCTTAGGCACTTGGTAAATAATAGGGCTTATATAGTTAAAAAAGGAGACATTGTCGGAGGTTATAATGTAATTGATATAACTGAAGATAGTTTGGTTTTAATTAAAGGTAGTGAAAAACTTGTGATAACTAAAAAGAAAAAGTAGGAGGTGAAAATAGTGAGAAAAATATTACAGTTGATTATAGTGGCGTTGGTTCTTATAAATATATCTCTGGCTGCTACCGTATCTAGAGTGGAAATAAAAGAGATAGATAGTACTGTTAAAATAACCTTAAATACTGTTACTTCGTATAAGCTTTTTTTCAAAGATGATAAAATAAGAGTTTTGTTAAAGGATACGGATTTAAATTTATCTCAAACTGAAGCTAGTTTAATGCCTGGTGGTCCTGTATCAAAAGTTTCACTTTATCCAGAAGGAAATAATTCTTATGTAGATATAATGTTGAATTATAGTTCTGTTAATTATAAAGCTTATGTATCTGGTAATTTTACTATTATAGAAGTTAGCGAAAAGAATTTGCCCGAACCTGTAGGTCCTAAAACTGTGGAGTCTTCATCCAAGAAAGTGAGAAATTATATAGTTCTCTCTGCTCCCACTGAAAGTTACACTGTATCTTCTTCTAATAAAAGCACTAAATCTGAGGTAGAAGTGAAAAAAGTTGATGTAAGCAAAAAATCTACGACGAGAGCTCAAACATCCTCAAAAACACAAAAATCTACTACTTCATCCAATCAAGTTTTAAAGCCTGCTTCTAGGACTATAACATTAGATTTAGTTGATGCTACTTTGGTAGATACTGTGAGGTTGATAACTGAGAATCTTGGTTGGAATGTTATATTTTCTCCTGAAGTAATTAAGTATCAAGAGAAGTTAACGATGAAACTCGTTAACGTTGAGCCTGAAAAAGCTTTAAGAATGATATTATTAGCAAATGGTTTTGATTATAAAGTTATTGAAGGTATTGCTTATGTATCTACTCCTGATAAATTAGAAAAGTTTCAACAGGATGTTAAAGTTGTTGGTCCTATGAAAACTCAGGTTATAAATTTAGAAAACGCTTCAGCCAAAGAAATAGAGCCTATTATAAAGGCAAACTTCCCAGAAGCAAGTGTTCAAGTTGTAGAAAAAACAAATAGTTTATTAGTAAAAGCTCCTGTAAAGAGTATAGTGGAGATAAAGAATTTGATTGGTCAGTTAGACGTACCTCCACCACCGCCTCCTCCAATGACCCCTCCTATTACCGAAGTTATAAGGTTGAATTATGCTCAAGCTAGAGATGTAATACAAATGATGGGTAATTTGGTACCTAAAGAGGCTATGGTAGAGGATGCAAGGATGAATTCTTTAATAGTTACCGGTACGCCTGATATAATAGATACTGTTAAATCTTTTGTTAAAGCTGTTGATGTACCTATGCCTCAACTTGCTATAAGATTGCATTTCTTACAAGTTGATGAAACTGCTAATAGAGCTTTAGGAGTAGATTGGGGTAGTTACGCTAATAATATAAGACTTACTGAGCAAAGGGGTGGAGTTAATGATTTAGGTATTGCATGGTTTTCAAGGAATAATTTAGAATTTCAAGCTGCTTTGAATTATTTGATAGAAAGTAGGAAGGGAAGAGTTTTATCTGCACCATATGTAATGACACAAAATAGACAGCAAGCTGAAATACAGGTAGGTCAACAAATACCTATATTATATACCGATTATAGAACCGGGCAAATTCAGGCTCAATATATAAATGTAGGTATAATATTAAGATTTACTCCTGAGATATCTCCTGATGGTTATGTAACTTTGAATTTGCAACCGGAAGTATCTGAGTTAGGTCCTCAAATACCTGGTACTCAATATTTCATTATAAATACCAACAGAATACAAAATACTGTTAGGATAAAGCAAGGGGATACTGTGTTAATAGGTGGATTACTAAGAAATATTACGGGTGAATCTGTTAAGAGGGTGCCACTATTATCTGATATTCCTATAATTGGTGAAATATTTAAGGCTAGAGCAAGGAACAAAGGAAAAACTGAATTGATAGTAGCTATAACTCCGGTGGTTTTAACTGATTTACCTAAGATAAATGAAACAATGCATTATGAAAGGATAGAGAAGAGGGGTTTAAAAATGCAAGTGGAGGAAGCTAATAAGTTCTAGTTTAAAGCTTAAAATTAAGAGACGTTAAAGAAGGGGACTCATAAGAGCTCCCCTTTATTTTTTTATTCGAAGATTTTCTTATTTTATTTTTTATCTTGGTTTTCTGTCTAATCTATTCTATATTTTCGTTGCTTTCCCCAAGTGAGTTTGTTCCTAGAGCCTGTGCCCAAGAACTTGCTAAACTTTCTTGATTTTTTAATCTATTGCTGTTGTTATTTGATTTAATGGTTTCAAATAATTTTTTATCTGCTTCTCTTTTCTTTTGTAAATCTTGAAGCATTAGGTTTTGTAATTCTTTTCTTCCTCTTTCATATTCCTCTACTTGTTTTTTATATGATTCTTGTAAATTTTGTGCCGCACTTTGGCCTGCGTTTATAACTGCTGGTAAGAGATTTAATATTAATTGCGGATTTATTGACATTTTCTTACCTCCTTTTTACTTTATTTATTTTCCTATAACAATTATATGTGAAATTTTTTTTTTAATTTAAAACAAATAGAGTTATTTTTTACATTTTTTTAACATTATAAATATTAGTGAGTATTAAATTTATTGGTAATAAGGTAATAAGGTAATAAGGTACTCAGATGTTCCCTACTCTTTTATTTGTTATTAAATTTGTTATTAAAAAGGATTTGTTAGTTTTTAAATCAAATTATTATACTATATGGTAAATGCCAAGTACAGAATGTTAAGTAAAAAATCTAAAGATGTTATATTTGAGAACATTCAAATAATGTTGGAGAATGAGAAAAGCAAAGAAAAAAAGTATGAACAAGATGGTAATATTTGTTTATATAAAATAGATGATTATTTGGGTGATTCTCAAAAATTTTTTATTATAAATTTTTATTTTGAAAAAACAAAGTATTATGATTTTAGCCAAAGTTTTTTATCAAAGTTGATACTTGTAGATAACGAAGTTATATACATTATGTCGAAGGTGGGTTATGTATTTGTAACTGATCTTTTTGTTAAGAGTTTTAGTAAATTTTGGGAAGAAACTTTTGGGAAGGTTTTTACATCTGATTATGTAGAATTAATGTATAAAAATTTTTAGGAATTATGAGTTTATTTCTTGGGTGGAGTAAAGAAATAAAGGTTAAATTTAAATCTGATTATAAATTAATTTTGCTTTTTGATAAGGTTTCTTTTTATCCTGTTAGTGCTTTATTGAAATTGTACTTGGTTAGTAAGGAAGAAAAAGTAGAGGTTAATAGTATAGAGAGTATGAAGGATAGAGTTTATATAGAGGATGAGGAACAGGCTCTTGATTTTGTTAGATTGTTTACTAATCCTGATTTACACGTATTTTTTGATTTATTGGCAATAGAAGTATTTAAGAAAAGTGAGAATCCTTTTGATCCATATGGTAGTATTGATGATAAGATTTTTGAGGGGATAGGTTTGGTTAAGGCATCGGTTACCAAGGATAAGGATTCATTTGTTGTAAGAAGAAATGTTTTGTTTTATCCTGATTCAGAAGGAGTTTTTCCAAGGAAATTAGCAATAGTAAGGGAATACGTAAAAAACAACGGTGAGTACTATTTTGAAGTGGAAAAAGAAATTAAATATGAAAATATAGATGAAATAAGAATGCCAATAGAGTAGTTTTCATTGCAATGAATAAGAAAAGTTTTTTTTATGATATTCATGAAGGCAAAGGTGCAAAATTTATTGATTTTTTTGGACATATTTGTCCGCTGTATTACACAGGAATAATAGAGGAATCAAAGAGAGTAAGAGAAGATTTTGGAGTATTTGATCTTTTTCATATGGGAAGAATTTTTATATACAAAGATAAAAATTATTCTTCTCTTGAAGATATATTATCTGTAAAAATTCAAAAAATAAAAGATTATTCTGATAAAGGTAAAGCTAGGTATTGTTTGATTTTGAACGAAAAAGGTGGAATAGTGGATGATGTATTGATTTATGATTATTTTGATAAAATTTTGATTGTTTGTAATGCTGTTAATAAGGAGAAAAATCTAAATTTATTTAGAAAAATAGGTTTAAGTTTTAGTGATGAAAGTGATAATTTGCAAATGATAGCAATTCAAGGTCCTCAAGCTAGTAAAATAATAGAAAAAATATTTAACAAAGATTTTAGTAATGTTTATTTTTATGAGTACATAATTGAAGATGATATGATTTTTTCTAGAACTGGGTATACAGGGGAAGATGGCTTTGAAATATATGCCAAAGGTGAGGTTATTTATGAAGTATTTAAAAAGATTATGGATTCTTACGAAAATGTATTATGTGGGTTAGGTGCAAGGGATGTATTAAGGATAGAGGCGGGATTACCTTTGTATGGAAATGAATTAGATGAAGATACTAATCCTTACGAAGCTAATCTTAAATGGGCTGTGGATTCTGATATGAAGTTTGAGAAAAGGAAATCTTTGGCTTATTTCTTAGTAAATGATTCAAAAAAGATTCCAAGAAAAGGTGAAAAGGTTTTTTTAGATAATCAAGAAGTGGGATTTATTACAAGTGGTACTTTTTCTCCATTTTTTAACAAACCTATAGGTATGTTATATTTTTATGGAGATGTTTTTTATTCTCAGTGTAATGCGGGACAGATAAAGATTGATGTTTATAAAAATTCTCTAATAAAGCCAAAATATTATAAAAAAATATTATAAAAGAGTGTAGGGTGAGTCTATGGAAAGTATAAAGATAATAGAAGAAAAGATAAAAAATAATTTTAGTACTGTAAGTGCTGATGAGATATACAAGGTAGCTAATTTTTATTTTTCAAATCATAATCTTGATGAAGCTTTGAAATATTATAATTTGTTGCTTAAAGTTGATCCGAATCATAAGATGGGGTTATTTGAATTAGGTAGTATTTATTCGAATATAGGGAATTTAAATGAGGCGATTAATCTTTGGCAAAAGGTTATTTCTATAGATCCAAATTTTACCAGGGCTCATTTTAATTTGGCTTTAGCTTATTCTAAAATGAAGAGGTATTCAGATGCTTTGTCGGAATTACAAATAACTTTGCTTTTGGTAAGACAAAGTGGTGATCCTATTGGACTTGAAAAGAGGATACTTCAGGAAATAAACAGAATTCAGGAGATGCAATCAAATATATCTTATTCTTCTGCTGCTAATGTTCAAGACTTGGAAACGCAAAAACAGTACGCTTTAATTTTATTGAAAAAAGGGGAATTAGAAGCTGCTTTACAAGCTTTTCAGGAGGTATTAAAAGTTAATCCTAATGAAGTTGAAAGTTTATTTAACGTTGGTGTTATATATTATAAAAGGAAAGAGTTTAATGAAGCTTTGGAATATTTAAATAAAGTAATTTTGTTAAAGAATGATGAAGCCGAAGCTTATTTTATTATAGCAAATATATATGAAGAGATGGGAAGTTTAGATTTAGCTATTGAAAATTATAAAAAAGCTGTTAGTTATAACCCTAATAATTACTTTTGGTATTATAGATTAGGAAAAATTTTCTATTCCATAGGTGCTTATGAAGAAGCTATAAAGTATTTGAGAAAATCTGTAGAATTAAACCCCTTAGACAATTATTCTCATAATAGTTTAGGGATAGCTTATTTAGAAGCTGGTAATATTTCGGAAGCTATAAAACATTTTATGAAAGCTGTTTATTTGGATCAGAATGATTCTTATGGTTATTATAATTTAGCAAGGGCTTATGTTAAGCTAGGTCAACTTCCTAAAGCTTACAAAAGTATTCAAAAAGCAATTGAATTGGAACAAAAAGCTATATATTTTCTTGAAGCCTCTAAAATTTTGTACAAAATGAGGAATTATAAGGAAGCACTTGTATTTGCTATAAAAGCAAACGAAATAGATTCTTCTTTATTAGATGCTTATCTTCTAATATCTAAATTGTACTCTATTGCCAAAAAATATGATGAAGGAATAGCTATACTTGAGAAATTTTCCTCATCAAAAAATCTAAATTTATTAATGGAGTTATCTAATTTATACTACATAAAAGGGGATTTGGAAAAATCTATTTCTATATTAAGAAACATCATATATTCTAATGAAGGTAAGCAGGAAGTCATTTTGGAAGCTTTAAAGAGGATAATAAAGATATACTATAATTCTTCTAGATATGAAGATGCTTATGAGTATTGTAAAATGATGGTCCAAAGCTATTTTTTGAACAAGCAAGATTATATTTTATTGATAAAAATTTTCTTTAAACTTGGTAAGTATGAAGAATTGTTAGGTGTTTTTAATGGTTTAAATATAGGAGAGAAGGATTATGAATTACAGTTTTATTACGCTTACTGTAATTTAAAGTGTGGAATATTTTCTGTTGCTAAGAAATATTTTGAGAAATTACACTTAGATTTTCCTTTTAACACAAAATTTTCTTATTATTATTTTTATTCTTTATTAAGGACAGGAGATTATGAAAATGCTCGTCAGTTATTTGATAAAATAGAAAGTGATTTATTTAATAATTTTAAGGAATATGATGATTTATTTAGAAATTACATTGAGCTTTTATTTGTATTTAAAGATTATGATTTGCTAATTGAAAAAGGGATTAACTTTTTGAATTCTTACGATATTGATTTATCACAAAAAACTAAGATATTGGAATTTATAATAAGAAGTCTGTATGATAAAAAAGAATTTGACAAGTTGGTAAATATTGAAAAATTTTTAAAATTTGAGAATATGGAGAATTTGCTTGAATTTTTTAATGATGAATCTAAAATTATTTTTATTAAATCTCTTCTTATTAAAAGGGATTACCTAAAAATAGCTTATTATTTTGATAACTTTTCAAAGTTTTTTATGGTTGATGTTAGTAGTGAGAACTTAAATATGGATTATTGTATTTTGTATTTGATTTGTCTTTTTAAAATAGGGAGAATAGATGATGCTATTAATTTTTATCGAGATTTAAAAGAAAAAACACAGAAAAATTTGAAAATTTTCCTGATTATTGAATTAATAGTTAATCTATATACTAAGAATTGGGCGGAATCTTTAAGATTGGTTAATGAAAACTATAGAGATTTACCTAATTTTTATGTTATATTTGCTATAAGGTATAACTATTTAGATAATGAAAAGATTAGTGAAATACATGAATCTTTATCTGATTTTTTAAAGGATATGCTAAAAGTTTTTAATTTTGATTACAATAAAATAGAAATTAGTAATTTAAATAATTTTATGAAAATTTTGGAAGATTTGGAAAAATATGTTAAAGATCCAAAAATAGATGAGGTTTTGTATTTACTACCTGATAATGTAGTTGATTTTTATTTATATAGTCCGATATATTTATTTTTGCATTTATTAATGTCAAATATAGAGATAAATATGATTGAGGAAAAATGGGGTAAGGTAAATGTATTTAGAAAGTTAGATTTGGATGAAAGGTGGTTAGCTTTGCAAAAGATAGGTTCACTTATAGACTCATTAAAAATAAATTTTTACGGAGAAGAATTTTATAAACCTTATATACTTGCGAAGTATAGTATAGTAAGTGGAGATTTGGATAGAGCTTTAAGTTTTCTTTTTGAGTCGATAAGTCATAACAAATATTTTTACCCTTCAAGGATATTATTAAGTTTGATATATTACCTAAGAGAGATGTATGATTTAGCAATAGAGCAGTTAATGGAAGTTTATTCTGAAGATGATGATGTAGTAAGATTTTTATTAGCTAAAAACTATATTGCCACCAAATCTCTAAAACTAGCAGATGAAGAATTTAGTTACTTACTGTCAAAGGAAGAGGATAATTTAAAATATATTTATTATAAAGTTCTTACAAATGTATATATGATGAATTTTAAGGCTGTAAGTTTAATAGAAGAAAGTTATAATAGGTTTAAAGGTAAGGGTAGGACGATAGAATTTTTACAAGCTTCTTTGTTTCTTGCTCATATATATATACTTATTAAAAAATATAAGGAAGCTGAGGATATACTCTTAGATTTGCTTAATTATTTCCCGTATGAAGAGGATATTTACAAATATCTTGCTATAGTATATATTTCAACTAATCAGGTTCCTAAGGTTTTGAATGTTTATAATTTAGGATTGAGGAATATTAGCGATAGCTCTGAGCTTTATTCTCAGAGAGGTGTTTTATATTACAAAGCTGGTAAATTGGATTTAGCAGAGAAGGATTTTTTAAGGAGTTATGAATTAAATAAAATTGATTTTGTAGCAGTTAGTCATTTGGGATTGATCTTTTTGAGGAAGGGAGATTTAAGTAAGGCTTTGAATTATTTTAGAGAGGCTATTGCTATTAAACCTCTTGCTTATGAAATATATGCTAATATAGGTACTGTATATGAAAAAATGGGTAAAATAATAGAAGCTAGAGAATATTTTGAAGTAGCTTATGAATATAATCCTTCTAATGTTCAAAATATAAAAAAATTAGTAGAAATCCTTAAAAAAATGTCCGACAATATGAAACTAAGTTTAATAAAACAAGAGGTAGAAAAAAATAATTTAATTAATCCTAAAGATAAGGAAGAAATTATCTCTTTAATAGGGGGATTGTAAAATGAGCATTAAGATTGAGAAATTTAGGAAAATAAAGGCAGGATACTTTTTTTTGCATCGGGGTAATATTGAAAATCAGATTATCTATGAAATAATTAATGAGATTATGAATAAAATTAATTTTAAATTTTATAATTTTGAGGTATTTAGTTATTTAGAAGATACGTATAACAAAGTAAATATTCTTAATCCTATGTTTTTCGTTTCTAATAATGATCAAATATTTATAACAGGACACTGGATAAAAAAATCTCAGATTATTTTTTATTTTCTACATTATGCGGATACTGAAGTTAATTTTGATAAAGATAAATTTTTCTCTATTTTTAAAGAGATAATTGGAAAATATGGTTTAGAAGTAGAATTTCTGTCTCTTGATGACTTTTTTTATTTTGGTAAATTTGATCAAACGAGAATTGATGATATATTAAAAATAGTAAAACCTTATAATTTCGATAGAACCAAGATAAATCTTGATAAGAGTTTTGTAAGTCCTTTTGCTATTAGTACTGTTAGGCAAATTCTTAGTAAGAATTATTCTGATCTTTTGCTTGAAGATTTAAAACATATAGAAATTCTAGAAAAAAATAACTTCTTAAAAGTTTTCATAATATTCAAATGTAAAACAAATAATGCTACAATTTTCCAATTAAAAAAACTTGATAACTTTGATATTTTATTAAAAAATTTCAGGTGTCCGATATGTGGTAGCAGTTTAAGTGAGGAAATTCGAGAATTAAGCATTACTACTTCCCCTTTCCTTGATGTATATTTTTACAATTATATTTGGTTGAAAAATATTGTTTTTGATTATTTTTTATCTAGAGGAAAAATTGATATATACGAATATGATAAAGATGTTTTTTTGATTAAATATATGAATTTCTTTGTTTTGTTTTTATTTTGTAGTTATAATGATCTTTTAGGATTTCTTTCTTATTACAGAGATATGGAGATATTAGAATTAAGTCATGCATTCTTTTTTATTGTAAATTATGATAATGAAAAAATTAATGAAAATCTCTTTGATAAATTTAAAAACAAAATTACTTTTGTAAATCTTACAAAAGATAAGTTAAATATTGAATCATTTTATAATGAGTTGCAGAAAGTATATGAAAAAATTGAGTTTTTATATAATTTGAATCAATTTAGCAATATTCTTATTGAGATTAATGTTCAAAAGGCACTGGACTCTAAAGATTTGGCACAAAAATATAAAGATGTAGAAATAGAAAGGGAGAAATTTATAGAGTCTAAAATAGAACAAATGGGAAATTTTGATGATCTGTCTAAAAAATCAAAAACGGATCATATTCAGGCAAATGAATTAAATAGTGATGAAAGTAAAGAAAATGAATCCCAAATTTTGGTTGAAGAATTGGTTGAAGAATTAGTTAGAAAATTACCAGAAAGCATAGAAGAAAAAACACAAGAAGAAGCGGAATTAATTAAAAATGAATTAGAATTAATTACAAATGAAACGGATTTAAACACAGATCAAATAGAGATGACAGAAAATGAAGTAGAAAAAACTATAGAAAACATTATCTTTGTTGAAAATGATAAAGAAGTTGCTTCGGACAAAGTTATTGATGAAAATCAACAAATTGAAATCAAAGTAGATGAATATGAACAATTTGAAATCAAAGTGGACGAATCAAAAGTGGATGAATCAAAAGTGAACGAAAATGAGAATCCTAATGAACTTATATATGAAATGTCCATTCTAATGGAAGATACATCTAATTCAGAAGCTATATCTAGCAAAGTTAAAGATAAAGATTTGAGAGATAGAAGTCTGGATGATTTGGTAAGAGAAGTAAATTTGGATTTAAAAACATTATTAGAAAAAGATGTAGAACTCCAGGAATTTAGGAATTTATTTCATTTTTTACTCTTAAGCATGAGAAAAGCTACTAATGACAAAGAAAGGTTTGAAGCAATAACTAAAAATATAGAAATCTTTCAAAAAAATATAAAAAACTCTTTATTTTCGGCTAATCCTGATTTGATTGAATATAACGTAATTATACTAAACCCTAAATCTGTTAATTCTTTTCCCAAGAACGGATTGTTATTATTAAATTATAAGCAATTTTTTGAAGCAATGTATAACGAGAGCGAATTATTTTTCGGAGAAGATAAGGAAATCACAAATCTTATATTAACTAAAAATGGTGGTATTCTTAATTTTGTCTTTAATTCTAAAACTTCTCTAATTATGTCTTTGTTTACGATAAAATATGGTTTAACCAATTTAATTATTGATTATCCTGCTGATATAAAGGAATTTAGAATGGAAATTATAAAAAGAGTATCAGATAATCTGGATAATCTGGTTGTCTCTAATGTAATTAATGCTTATACTATACTAAATTCGGAGTTTGAGCTTTTGGTTAATAAAGATAAAGAAGATTTCTTTAAGGGAGATGTTTTACTTAAAGTTTATAAATACTATGAAATGCTGAGAAAAAACGAAGTTGTAGTTTGGAGTTTTGGTTCAAAAAATCAAGAGTTTTATACTGCTTTCAAAATGGGGAATATTTTTGTTATTTTACATCAAAACAACATAAGTTTTAATCAGCTAATTAATTTTTATAACAGTTTTTATTTGTTGGAGGTAGTGTAAAGTTAGAGTTGATTGTAAAAAATAAGCGCTTGGCAGGAAAAAATGGGCGCTATACAAATACAACTGCCAATAAAAAAAAATGAGTATAGAAAAATTTGAAGGAACCATAGCTTATTTTGTTATATCAAGATTAGCAGGAGGTGAAGTACTTGAAAGTTATTCACCTGATTCTGATGTTCTCCAAAACATTTTAGAGTATTCTATAAATATCGTAGAAAATTTTCAGACTTTAAAAGTATATAATGGTTCTTTGATTGGCAAACTAAATTATGTTACAATGGATTATGAAAAAGTGAAGGTTTTCTTAGTTGAAATAAAAGAGGAAGATATATACGTTGTTGCATTATTTTCCTCTTCATATCCTTCAGGGATTGCAAAATTATTTCTTGATGAATATTTAAACTATGTTAGGCAAACCTACGGTAGTCTATAAGATGGATATCAAAATAGTTAACGAAATGTTATTAAAAGCTACTAAAGGTAAAATGTCGTTACATACAAAAGAAGAGATAAGAAAAATTATTCAAGATTTAGAAAAAAAATCTTTAAAATCCCTTTCTTTTAGTATATTCAACGATGAAGATATATATTTTGTAAGACATAAACTACAGGAATTTTTGGTAAATAATATCTCAGATGTGGATACTAGAAAGATATATAATATTTTACTTGTTTTTACTGAGTTTTCGACAAATATGTTAAAACATGCTAAAGGTGGTATTTTCTTAGTTCATATTCTTAGTAATGGAATATATATGATTTTTAATGATACGGGTGAGGGTATAGATATTGAAAAAATTCCATATATTGCTTTGTCTAATTATTCTACAGCGGAAGATTCTTTAGGTTTTGGGTTTTCTATATGTATACATCTTTGTAATTCAATAGGTATTGCTACCGATAAAGAGGGTACAAGTATATTAGCTTTCTTTGAAAAATGATAAACGCTAGCTATAGTGGGTTAGATAGAATTGATTTAAAAAAGTTACCTAAGCATATAGCTTTTATTATGGATGGTAATAGAAGATGGTCTAAAATTCACAATTATCCTTCTTATGTAGGACATAAAAAAGGATTTATAAATTTTAAAAACATTGCTTTTTTTGTAAGGATTTGGGCGTAAAAGAATTATCTTTTTTTGCTTTTTCAAAGGAAAACTGGAAAAGAAGTTACAAAGAGGTTAATTTTTTATTCAAATTAATGTTATTTTATGCTCGTAAGGAAATGTTAAGAATAATAGAAGAAGATATTAGAATAAAAATCGTAGGAGATAAAGAAAGTCTACCTGATGATTTAAAAGAATCTTTTTATGAGTTAGAAAGCAAAAGTAAAGAATGTAGAACTATGACTATAAATTTTATGATAAATTACTCAGGGCAGTATGATATACTGCAAGCTGTAAGGAGAATAATCCAAGCTGGTTATAAACCTGAAGAGGTTGATTACTCTCTTTTTGAATCTTTTTTAATGGTTAATTCTCCAGATTTGTTAATAAGGACTGGAGGAGAATATAGAATAAGTAATTTTATTTTATTTCAGATAGCTTATACTGAGTTATATTTTTCAAGTAAGATGTGGCCAGATTTTGAAATAGAAGATCTTATAGAAGCTATTATTGATTATCAAAAAAGAGAAAGAAGATGGGGAAAATAGAAAGCTTTATTATACTACATTTTTCAGATTGTTTTTATCCGCGAATTAACGGTGTAACTACTGCTATTTATTCAATTTCAAAATCTTTGGAAAAATACGGAATTTATAATGTTATAATTGCTCCTTCTTATAAAAACTCAAATAGTATAACTATTGAGAATTTTAGTGGTTTAGATGTTGTTAGGATTCCTTCTTTGCCTTTTATTTTTAACAAAGAAGATAGATTCATTTTATTTTCAAATGCAGGGAAAATATATCAGTTTTTAACAAATATATTTGGAGAAAAAGGTATTATTCATTTGAGAAAAATTTTTCTTTTCCATAATGTAATGAATAGTTATTTCGTTGGACAAAGTCTTTATAAGTTTTTTATAAATGACTCTAATTATAAGAATAACGAAAAGATTTTAAAGATTTTTTATTACCATACTTTTTGGGATTACTATTTGCATTATATTCCCATACCTAGATTCATATCTTCTTATTTGTTGGATTTGCTTGAGAAAAGAGTTTTTAAGAGTATGGATTATGTATTTGTTGCTAATGATTATGTAAAAAAAGTTGCACAAGAAAAGTTTAGCTTAAATGGAAAAGTTTTAGTAAAACCCTTGCCCTTAAATCCTGTGTTTTTTAAAGCTAAATATATTGAAGATGAAAGTAATAAAAACTTAATAGAAAAAAATTATTTCTTATATGTTGGTAGGTTAGGAAAAGAAAAAAATATTTATTTCTTAATAGACGTTTTTTATGAAATTCTAAATATTAGGAATGATTTTTATTTATATCTTGTTGGAGGTGGCCCTGAAAAGGAAAAATTAGTTGAATATATAAGAAATAAAGGTATAGAGGATAAGATTTTGTTTTTAGGCTACTTACCTCAAGAAGATATAATAGAGTTATATAAAAAATCAAAGGGATTAATTTTTGTATCCAAAACAGAAACTCTTGGATTAGTGGTATTAGAAGCAATGAGTGCGGGAACAATTGTTT
>JBKBIY010000060.1:0-7722 GCA_046294045.1 bacterium
TTATTAATAATTGATGAAGTACAAACAGGAATGGGAAGAACAGGTTTACTTTTTGAACATCAAAGACATAATATTAAACCGGATATACTTGTTTTAGCTAAAGCCTTAGGAGGAGGAATAATACCAATAGGAGCTATAGTAGCAAATGAAAAAGCTTGGAAAGCTTTTGAACTTAATCCTTTATTTCATACCTCAACATTTGGAGCTAATCCTTTAGCCCTAAAAGCTTGTATAGCAACCATTGAATTTATCTTAACAAACAATGTACTTCAAGAAGTCCAAGAAAAAGGAAACTATTTCCTTAAAAAACTCCTATCCTTAAACGAGCCAAGAATTATAAAAGAAGTAAGAGGAAGAGGATTAATGATAGGTATAGAGTTACAAGAAGAACAATTCGCAGCCTCAATCTTTTCATACCTGATCCAAAACAAAATTATAACAGCTTACACTTTAAACCAACCTAAAGTCATAAGAATAGAACCCCCCTACACTATATCATATGAACAAATAGATTTTGTAGTAGAAAAAATTTATGAAGCTATTAAAGAAACTATTCTGCTTTTTGAATTAGCATAAATAATATTCATGAAGAAAATTATAGAATTGAAAAAAACAGAGGAATTAGAAAATTATTTATCAAATTTAACAAAAACCCAAAAGATAGATTTTGGAATTTATGTAAGAGATAAATCTAATATATTATTTCGTTATAAAGAAAATGAAATTTTTCCAGCAGCAAGCCTTGTAAAAGTACCTTTAGCGGCTTTGATACTAAAAAAAATTCAAGAAGGAAATCTTAAATTAACGCAAAGTATAAAAATTGATTCTAAGGTACCTGGTGCAGGCATAATAAAAGATCTAAGTATAAAAAGGTACAAATTAATTGATCTTATAACACTTACACTTATAATGTCAGATAACACCGCTAGTAACACCTTGATAAATTTAACAAGCTTTGATGAAATAAATAATTTTATAAAAAATTTAGGATTTAAAAATACTTGTATAAAAAGAAAATTTATGGTTGATTTAATTAGTCCACCAGTTAATTTTACAACAGCTTATGAAATGACAGAAATTTTTTATAAATTGTTAAACGATGAAATATTAAACTTTAAAAATAAAATTCTATTTTTTGAGATACTTTCCAAACAACATTTTCAAGAAAAAATACCAAAATTAATAAAGAAAGATACAATAGTGTGCAATAAAACAGGAGATATAGAGGGAATATCTCATGACTCCGCCGTAATTTTCAAAGAAAAATCAATAAAAAACGGAATAAAAAAAGGTGATTATCTAATAATAACAATTTTAACAAGTTTTTCTAAAGAGGTAGAAAGAGATTTTGTAAATAAAATTATAGGTGAAGTAGCTTTGAAAATGTATTCAAATTGGGTAAAGGGGGAATAATTTATGTTCATACCAATATGGGATAAACCGTTTGATAAGGGAGAAATAGGAAAGAAAAATTATGGTTCATGGATTGTTAAAAGTGGTTTAGCTCAGATGTTAAAAGGCGGAGTTATAATGGATGTAAGTTCAGTAGAACAAGCTAAGATAGCAGAAGAAGCAGGAGCAGTAGCTGTAATGGCTTTAGAAAGAATACCCGCAGACATAAGAGCTCAAGGTGGAGTAGCTAGAATGACAGATCCCGAACTTATATACAAAATAATGGAAGCTGTTACAATCCCAGTTATGGCAAAAGTTAGGATTGGTCATTTTGCAGAAGCTCAAATACTTGAAAGCATAGGAGTAGACTTTATCGATGAAAGTGAAGTTTTAACACCAGCAGATCATGAAAATCATATTAACAAACATAAATTTTCGGTACCTTTTGTATGCGGAGCTAGAGATCTAGGAGAAGCTCTAAGAAGAATAGCAGAAGGAGCAGCAATGATAAGAACAAAAGGAGAAGCAGGTACTGGTAATGTAGTCGAAGCTGTAAAACACATAAGAACAATTAATAAGCAAATAAAAGAATTACAAAATTTAAGTGAAGATGAACTTTATTCAAAAGCAAAGGAATTACAAGCTCCCTTTGAGCTTGTAAAAATGACAAGTCAACTAGGTAGATTACCTGTGGTAAATTTCGCAGCAGGTGGAATAGCTACCCCAGCAGATGCCTCACTTGTTATGCAATTAGGAGTTGATGGCATATTTGTTGGTTCCGGAATATTTAAATCATCCAATCCTCTAAAAGTAGCTAGATCAATAGTAATAGCAACAACTTATTATAAAGATCCTTATACTATATCTCAACATTACCGAGGACTAGGTGAGCTTATGAAAGGATTAGACAAAATTACGGAGTTAATGCAAACAAGAGGTGTTTAAATTTATGGAGAAAGAATTAAACACAGAGAAACAAGAAAGAAGGAAAATAAATAATGAAGATATAAGGTTTACGAATATAAAGGTTATAGGAGTAGGAGGCGGAGGATGTAACGCAGTAAATAGATTAGTACAAGATGGAGTTAAAGGAGTTGACTTTATTGCAATTAATACCGATACCCAAGCTCTTTTAACCTTACCCGATAAAGTTTATAAATTAAATATTGGAAAAAATACAACAAAAGGATTAGGAGCAGGATCTGATACAGAATTAGGAAGAAGAGCTGCAGAAGAAAGTATAGAAGAAATAAGAAAAGTTATCAACGGAGCTGATATGGTATTTATCACAGCAGGTTTAGGAGGAGGTACAGGTACAGGAGCTATACCACTTATAGCTTCAATTTCAAAAGAAATGGGAATACTTACAATTGCTATAGTTACAAAACCATTTTCTTTCGAAGGTAAAATAAGAAGAATTATAGCAGAAGAAGGTCTAAATAATCTAAAACCTAATGTAGACGCAATGATAATAATACCTAATGATAAATTATTATCAATAGCTGAGGAAACTACAACCCTTATTGATTCATTTAAATTAGCAGATAGTGTAATAAAACATGGTGTGGTAGGAATAACAGAAATAATACTAAAACCAGGTTTAATAAATATAGATTTTGCTGATATACAATCCATATTGAAAGATTCTGGAAGTTGTTGGATGGGTATAGGAACAGCAAAAGGTGAAAATCGAGCAGAAGAAGCAGCACTTAAAGCTATAGATAGCCCTCTATTAGAAATGAAAGTAGAAGGAGCAAAAAGAGTATTATTTAACGTAATGGGTGGAAATGACTTAACCCTTGTAGAAATTAATAAAGCTTCCAATATAATATATCAAGCAGTAGATCCAGATGCTAAAATAATTCTGGGAGCAACTATAGATGAAAATCTAAAAGATGAAGTTAAAGTTATATTGATAGCAACTGAATTTCCGGAAAATGCTTTCCAAAGAGACTCTAGAAAAGAAAGTATTTTTAGCTTCTCTGAAGTTAAGAAAAGTATTAGCTTGGACATGGAAGATCTCCCTCCTTTAACCAGAAGAAGAAAAATACTATTTACTGAGTAAATAATTTTTGTAAATAATTTTTTAAAAATTACTAATATGATTTGCAAAGTATGTAGCGCAAAGGTAAAAAACGATTACGTATTCTGTCCAAATTGTGGAAATTTATTATTATGGAACACTAATGAAGGTAATGAAAATATTAATGAAAATATTAATCAAAATAATAGTCAAATTAATTCAAATCAAATTAATTTATCACAAGATAAAAAAGTAATTATAAGCAAAGTTAATGAAATTTCTGAAAAGAGGTCTTTTTTTACAAGGTTTTTTATTTTGCTAAGTATAACTGGGGTTATATTTCTTATATCGTTTTTATGTTTTTCGTTTATGATGCTTAGTGGTTATGGAAGTGGAGGTATAGGAGGAATTATATCGTTATTTTTAGCTAGTGGAATGTCTTTGATATTTAGTACTATTATGTTGATAATAATAAGGCAGATGGATTTTTATGAGAAGGAGCCTTGGAGTTTAGTTATTTTTTCGTTTTTGTGGGGAGCGTTGGGAGCAACTTTATTCTCTCTTTTTGCTAACCAAATTAATAGTTTTATATTTACAACTTTATTTGGGGAAAGAATAGGATCAGTTTTAACAGGTATAATAAGTGCTCCGATTTTTGAAGAATTTTTTAAACTACTAGTTATACCTATACTAATAATATTTTTTAGGACTCATTTTAATAGTCCAATGGACGGTATGGTTTATATATTTTCTTCTTCGTTAGGTTTCAAGATAGTGGAGGATTTGGTATATGGTGCTAAATTTACAAGCCAAGCTGGAGCAATTGAAGGATTTTTACTTTTAGCTTTGATTAGGTGGTTATTAGGTTTTTTAGGGCATCCGTTAATGTCAATGTATTCAGGTTTTGCAGTTGGTTTAGCTACAATAACACCAAACTATTTTTTGAAAATATTATACATCACAGCTGGTTATATTTTATCCGTAGGATCTCATTTCTTATGGAATTTCAATGCTTCAGTGACTGTCCAAATACTCAGAGAGTGGACTTGTTTACTTTTCCCTCTTCATACTCTCTTTTCATTATTAATTTTCGTAATTTTATATTTCATTTCAATAAATATTGACAGAAAAATATTAAGAGAAAATTTAAAAGAGGAACTAAATGAAGGCTTATTAGATAATCAGCTAATTGATGAATTAACAAATTTGTCTTTAAGATCCAGAAGGAAGTCCCTTTTGAAAAACGATCAAAGAAAGATATACGACATATTCATGAGTGAACTTGCTTCTTACGCTATGCTAAAAAAACAAAGCATTAATAGCATAGGTAAAGAAATAACTAATACTTTATACGAAAAGAGGGAAGTTTTAAAACACCTAAAACCTTATATATATACTTAGAAAGGAGTAGTGTTATGAAAAATTTAAAGAATTTTCATTTAAAGAATTTTCATTTAAAGAATTTTCATCTAAAAAACTTTCAAAAAAGTCTTTTATTCAAACTTTTTTTATTTTTATTTATTTCAATTTTTAGCAATATTAGTTTTTCAGAGAACCTTAAGCTTTCAAACGAAGAAATCTACAAAGTAAATAAAATTTTTGAACTTTATTATAATCAAAAATTTGAAGAATGTATGAGATATTGTTATGATATTATAGAAAAAGATGTAGATAATACATCGGCTTATGTTTTTTATTTTGCTTCATCTTTTCAAATCGACAAACTTCAGGAAACCGTAAATCAAGTTGATGAAAAATATATTAAATTTGTACAGGAATACAATTCAAGCAAAAAAGAGGAAATAATAGAAACAAACAAAACTTATCAGAAATTATCTATCTTTTTAGCTTATTCAAATTTATTTCTTTACTACGTTTCCCCAAATTCTTTATCTTACTTAGATGAAAGTATAAATATTTTCAGAAAAAGTTTATTTTTTCCTGTAAGTTTTTCAAGTATATACACAGGTTTAGCAATAGCTTACTATGAAAAAAAACTAAATGAAAGAGCTTTATCTATGATAAATAAGGCTTTAAATATAAAACCTTATGATCCCATATCTTTAGAGTATTACGGTAAAATAAATAATTCTTTAGGTAATTATAGTCAAACCATAAACAAATTAAGATCTTATACGAATATAAAATATCCTGATATGATTTATCAATTAGCTATTGCTTATGAAAAGACAGATAAAATAGATGAAGCAATAGATACTTATTTACTAGTTTATCAATATGATCCTTATCTTATAGGGCAAGGCTTTATAAGCTTAATAAGGATAGGAGATATATACTTAAACATAAAGAAAGATAAAGAAAAAGCTATATCTTATTATCAAGAAGTTTTAAAAGTTTTACCTGATAGCCTTGTAGCAAAGCAAAAAATAGAAGAAGCTAATAAAAAATAATTTAATAATTTAAAAAATAATTCCATATCCATATATGAGCGACATAGACAATCTTGTAGATTCTCCGCCATTTTCTTATGATTACTTTAAAGATGATTTATTTTTAAAATCAATGAAATTAGCATTGAGGAATCAGTTCAAAAAATCCGATTTTTACAAAGATTTCGCAAATTTAAAATATGATTTTTTAAATTCATCCGAATTTTCAAATAAAAAAAAGATAATAGAAAACATACAAAAGGCAGAGGAATTAGAATCTTTATGGGATTATTCCCTATTTTTAAGTGTTTTCGTATTAAAGGAATTTATTGGCGAAGCTGATTTTCAGATAACTGACCAAATAGAAGTAGAAATTTTTTCCTCAGGAACAAGTAGTAAACCCTCCAGAATGGTACTTGATAAAATAACTTTAGAAAGAATAAAAAAGATAGTATTTAACATTTATAATGATTACGGATTAGCGGATTTAGAAAATTATCATAATTACCTATTTTTTACTTATGAGGATTTTAGTTTAGGTACAGCTTTTTCTGACGTTCTACTTTCAAGCTTAGCCCCTAAAATAAAAGATAGATTCTTTGTTTTAAAGAAAATAAACGACTCATTTCATTTTGACCTTGATGGCACAATAGAAAAACTTAAAGAATATGAAAAAAGTGGTTTAAAATTAAGAATTCTTGGATTTCCTGCTTATATATACTATACAATCCAGGAATTAAAACGAAGAAAAATAAAATTTAATTTTGATGGTGTAGTGTTACCTGGAGGTGGGTGGAAAACCCATAAACAAGAAATTTCAACGAATGAATTTAGAGAACTCGTTTATGAATATTTAGGTATAGATAAAGTTAGGGATCTTTATGGAATGGTTGAACATGGGGTACCTTATGTAGAATGTGAATTTTATAACAAACATATTCCGAGATACTCAAGGGTAAGAACTTTTAATCCTTATAAGAGGGAATTTAATGATTACGGGGAAGTTGGTTTATTATCTTTTTTAACTCCTTACGCAAGTAGTTATACAATTTCTGCTGTCATATCTTCAGATGTAGGTTTTATAAGTTTTGGATGTAGATGTGGTAGAGAAGCTCCATATTTAGTTTTATTAGGAAGAGCAGGTACTACTAAGTTAAGAGGATGCGCAATAAGTGCTTTAGATTTCTTACCCAAAGATGGAACTATACCTGAAAATAGGAAATAGAAATATATCGTTCATTTTTACAGAAGACAATAAAATACTGGACATTTTTGATATTCCTTGCTATGTAACTCTTGATAAAAACGATAAAATCCTAAACTTTGGTCCCCTTCCTTTTCTTCAATATATACTTATAAAACAATTTAATAAAATTTTTGACTACCCATTGGTTTTATGCAACAGAAAGGAAAATTTCGATTACAAAGTAGAAAGATTAGTAGAAAACAATTTCATACAAGACTATAATCTTTTTTTTAAAATCATGGAATCCATTTTTTCGGGTAAAATACATCTTTTATATGATATTTCAATAATTGAGGATTATAAAAAATACGAAATACCTTTTTTTACAAATTTCGATCACTTCCATAAATTAATAAAACAAACCAAAAAAGTAATATGGGTAAATTTTATAGACAAAAATTCGCCTTACTTTAAAAATCAGAAAAACTTTTTAAAAGATGTTTTTAGTTATTTGAAACCGAAATTGGAAGTAATACCTTTTTGGGAATTCTTCAAAAACTTTCATTATAAAATGATGAATTTCTACATAGGAGAACAAAACTTCTATATATGGATCGCAAATAAATTTGGCTTTGTTAAATACCAAAAAATAGATGATATTAATTTAAGAAAAATTAGGGAATCATTAAGCAAAGAGTTGTTAAGTAACGGTTATTTTCTAAAATATAAAG
>JBKBIY010000061.1:0-7536 GCA_046294045.1 bacterium
TTTTTCTATAAACATAAAAAGAAAATAAAAAACCTCCAAACTGAGCTAAAACCAAATGAAAATAAATACTAAAATTATAGCCCCAGTAAGGATCGAAAAACTTATATATTATCAAATTAAAAGGATAAAGCCCTCCTCCCTGAACAATACCTAAAAAAGGTAACCCTAAAGCCTGATAAGGATACCATAACGGAATCTCACCACTTTTTAAAGCTTGACTATAAAAAACCCTTAATGGCAAATACTGATTATAAGTATCAGCACTGCCTATAATATGATTCCCCACAGAAAAGAAAAAAACAAAAACTAATAAACAATAAAAAAGTAATACATCAATGTTATACTTCTTAAGAAATATCCAAATATTAAAGAGATTCTGAAAAAATTTTTTGAAGAACACTTTTTATTTAATTTTCTATTCTATTATCTTGATTTTTTTGAGATTCCACAATTGTACCCATTGAAGTAAGCTAATTTTGATACACCTTCATCTTTCCCAATGGGAGTTATACTTACAAGTGCTAAATAGCTCATCATCTACCCCCAGGTTTATATCGTATTAATTAATCCCTATATTAGATTAACTTCTCTAGCTAAGTAACCCTTTTTTACAAAATAATAAAAAGGATTAAATACAGAAAATATCCTGTATTCTTAGCGTTTTTTAAATATTTCTTTTCCTACCTTTTCTATATGCTCCTTAATATAATTGTTACTTATAAGCTCATATTTTAAAAGGTCTATTTTATAAGGAATTTCTAAATCTTCTAATTCAGCCACAAGTCTTAGATACTTAGAGAAATCAAGCTCTGGTGCCCAGATCACAATATCTATATCAGAGCCCTTTTGATAATTTCCCCTTGCTCTTGAACCAATAATAGCCGCTTTCTCAACCTCTGGATACTTTGAAAAAACATTACATATAGCTTTTAAAATTTTTTCAGATATCCCAAATTCTTCACTAATCACTGCTCTTAGCTAAATTCTCAAATTTTATAAGTAAAGATTTAAACTCTTCGTAAAATTTTTTTGCAATTACTTCAATAAGCTCACTTGCCATTTCCTTATCATAGGTATGTGAAGTCTATTAAATTATACTTTAAAGCAGTTTTAAAAGCATCTCTTGAGCCTTTTATATCTGTTACCCCTTGGTAGATAAAATAATCTCTTATTAGGTTCCAAGCAAGTTCAAAGGTATACTCAAAAGATTGAATTAACCCTTGCTTTTCCAAATCACTCAGTTCTCGCTTTTGGAATAAAAACACAGCATCCTCAAATTGTTTAAATGCTTTCTTAAAATTTTCTAACCTTTGTATCCATCTAATACTTTGCATTATACATCAACTGCTTATTATGTTACTAATTCTTTTTCTTTTATAACCTGCTCAAGTACTTCTTTAAAAGCTTCTATTATTTTATCTTCTGGAGCGACTTTTATCATTTTTCCTTTGCGATATATTATACCTTTTCCTTTTCCTCCGACAACAGCGATATCCGCCTTTCTTGCCTCACCAGGACCATTAACCACACACCCCATAACCGCTACCGTTATGTTCTCCTGTACATTCTCTATTTCTTTCTTCACTTTCTCAACTAACTCAAACAAATTAACCTCTATTCTACCACATGTAGGACAACTTATAAGCTCTACACCCCTCTTTTCATATCCTAAAGCCTTCAATATCTCATACCCCAACTTTATCTCCTCTTCAACATCAGCAGTTAACGAAACCCTTATTGTATCACCTATACCATGATAAAGCAAAGTACCTATTCCTATGGAACTTTTAACATATCCGCTCAATCCGCTACCCGATTCAGTCACACCTAAATGTAAAGCATAAGGTACCTTTTCAGCAAGTAAAATATATGCAGAAATCATATCCTCAACATTACTACTCTTTACAGATATCTTTATATCATAAAATCCCATGTTTTCAAGTATTCTTACTTCATCTATTGCAGATTCAACCAAAGCTTCATAAGTTGGATAACCATACTTTTCTAGATATTTAGGATGAAGAGAGCCACTGTTTACCCCTATCCTTATAGGTAAATTCCTGGATTTAGCAGCTTTTACCACTTGCTCTAATTTTTCATATCTTGAAATATTACCCTGGGGAGAATCCAAAATATTTCCGGGATTTATTCTTAGAGCGTGTATACCAGCTTCTATAGCCATCAAAGCAAGCCGATGATCAAAATGAATATCAGCTACCAATGGCAAAGGAGAATTTTTAACGATCTCCTTTAGAGAGTAAGCTGCATCTTTGTCAGGTACCGCAACCCTCATAACCTTTGCTCCTGCTTTTTTAGCCCTATCAAGTTGCCTTAAAACTTCCTCAACATTAGTAGTAGGACATTTAACCATACTTTGTACCACTACAGGATTATCTCCACCAATTAATACATCTCCAATTTTTACGACTCTAGAATTTCTTCTTTTAATCATTTTTCCCTACCTCCACTAGATATTTTGATACTATATTCTTTCAACTATAGCGAAACTACCGGTATATTTTTTTACTCTTACGATTGTTCCTGCGGGAATTCTTGAGCCATCCTCACTTTTGGCAAGTAATTGCTCATATTTATCCTCCGTTTTAATATTTATTTTTCCAAATCCATCTTCTGGTATGTCATACAAAACTTCAGCTTCTTTGCCCTCATAGTAAGTATAAGATTTAGTCATAGAGGTGGTTTTAAGAAACTTAAAAACAGTTTTTACCACATAAATATAACTAACTAAAGACAGAGCAGCAGCAGAAATTATTGAAAAAAAATCTCTTATCGAAGGAGATAAAAACGAAAAAGCATAATAAGATATAATCCCAAACGAACCAAATAAAGAAGTTATGATTAAAAACCCAGATGGAGAGATAAACATTAAAGAGCTTGCATGAGAACCTCCACCATCATGATGAACCCCAACGGACTCACTTCCTACCGCAGCACCATCTCCAACACCGTCACCCACACCACCATCACCTATAACACCATCAGAACCTAAATCTAACATTCCTATAAAAAATAATAAAACTAGTAAAGCCGCTGATCCAGCAGCTATTACAAAATATATCCATACCAAACTTATAAAAGTTTTACCAAAAAGATAAGCCGCACCTACTAAAATTACCAATATTACGGGAATTAAAATCATTTTTTACACCTCACTTATTAATTTACTTTACTTTTCAATTTCTTTAATAAGGAGTAGCAAGAATTCTTTTAAAATCACTAACTCTTGAAACTTTACTTAAAGCCTCATCTTCCTTAATAACACCTTTCTTAACAAGAGCTTTTAAAGTAAATTCCTGTACCCTATACCCTTTTTCCCTTCTTTCTATCATCTTTTGATAAACTTCATTTATGTCAGCATTTGCTAAAGGTTTAATAAAATCAGGATCACTAAAATAAAAATCATAAACATACTTAATATTTCCATCAACGGTAGTAAACAAATTACCCGCTATAACTATTTCTAAAATCATGGATAAATATCTAAAAACGTTTTGCTTTTGTTCTCCTGCCATACCTGCTATTTTTTCAAATATAGCTATTATTCCATCAGCGTTAATAGTGGTAATAACAAGTAATCCACTTAAAGCAAGATCTATAGCCATTTCTAAATATTCATAATTAACTATCTCCTGAATAGCAACTACATCCGGCTTTAATCTTCTAATTATAGCTAAAGTATCCCTAATTGTAGAATAATCCTTACCCACAACTAACTGATAAACCATTCCCTTAGAATGAGAAAATTCTTTTTCTATAAAATCTTCTACGGTAGCCAATAAAACAGGTCTATTTTCAAGGATATATTGTATAGAAGCATTAAAAAGGGTTGTTTTACCACTTCCTTTAGGCCCTCCAATGATTATTAAACCTTTGTTCTTGTTTAAAGCTCCTACATACTGCTCAGGTAACTCCAAATTCTCAATCTTTATATCTTCAAAAGTAAAAGGAAAAAACATTACGGATAATCTACCTTTCTGATAGAAAGCAATAGATTTAAAAGGTATTCCCGTAGAAGTAGTATAGTTCCCCAAAACATAACCACTTTTTTTAAGTTCTAATCTATCTTTCTCGGTAGTAAAAATTTTTAGTATTTCCTCTAATTTTTCTTTTTCCACTTTATCCTCAAAAAGATTTTGTATTTTTTGATCTTTATACTTGATTAAAGGAGGAGAATTTTCTACGAAAATGAGAGTATCAGCATTCTGTTGAAAAACTAGTGTTAAAAGCTTGTCAAGTATATTCATAAATTATTTATTTCTGGGGTTTTATATACCGCTATTCCCCAGCAAGCGGTGTTAATTTGTACAGAATTTGCTTTACCTTTTCATTTACCCAATAATCTATTGCTTTTTTTTCTTCTAGTCTCTGCCAAATTAAGCTGGACGATATAGAAATTAAAGGTATGTTTAAAATTAAAAATTTTTCCTTAACATCTTCGGAAAAATAAAACATCAAGTTTAAAAGCTCTGTGTTATGCTGTTTTTCTTCGGAATGTAACTCCAAAAGTTCTTTCTTCATAAAATCAAATATATCCCCTTTAATATCCAAATTGTTAATTACTACAAAATAATCGATCGTTTTAAATATTATTTCAAAGTTATGCCAGTAGTAATAAATTAACGAATCAGCACCTATTATCAAGTATAATTCATCATTGGGATAAAGATTTCTAAAATTTTCAACAGTTAAGTAGGTATAAGAATCACTTTCGCTTTTTATTTCAAAATCAGATACCTTAATTTTAGACCTATAAGTTACATTTTCTAAACTTAAGAGAATCATTTTCATTCTAATTTCCGGATCTAAAAAATATTTTCTTTGTTTATGAACTGGTTTTTTGTTGGGTATAACATAAAGTAAGTCAAGTTTAAAATTTTCAATGGAATAATTTATAACGGTAAGATGTCCTATATGGATAGGGTTAAATGTACCAGAATATAAGCCAATTTTCATTTTTAGTTTTTGAAACTTTTTTGAAGTCGTTTAGTAAACTTTCCAAGTACCTTGTTTTTTATAAATGGAACGTTATAGAATTCTTCTATTCTTCTTAGTTCGTTATATTTTGCATTTCTTTCGCTTCTTGCTGGAGCACCTGTTTTTATTGAATAACCTATATTACAGGCAATTGAAGAAATAGTATTATCTTCTGTTTCACCAGATCTATGGGATATTATACAAGTAAATCCGTTTTCCAAAGCTTTTAGGACAGTATTTATTGTCTCGGTTAAAGTACCTATTTGATTAAGTTTTATAAGTATTGAATTAGCAGCCCCAATATCAATACCTTTACTTAACCTCTTTATATTTGTAACAAATAAATCATCCCCTACTATGTTAATTTCATTTTTATATTTATTTGTAAAATTTTGCCAGCTTTGCCAATCTTCCTCAGCAAAAGGATCCTCTATCGAAATAATAGGATACCTATTTATAAGCTCCTCATAAATATTCATTAAATCATTTGAAGTTATATAGGAATTTTTGTATTTATATTTTCCGTTTTCAAAAAGAGAGCTAGCTGCAACATCTAATGCTAAGAAAACTTTATTAGTATACCCACTTTCTTCTATAGCTTTGGTTATGTAATCACAAGCTTGAAAGGGATCTGAAAAAGCAGGAGCAAACCCCCCTTCATCACCTACGGAAACGCTAAAACCATCTTTCTTTAATATCTTTTTTAAAGTGTTATATATTTCACTACCTGCTTTTAGAGCTTCGGAAAAAGTATCAAACTCCATTGGACATATCATAAATTCCTGAAAATCGAGATCATTATCAGCATGTACTCCCCCGTTTATTACATTCATAAATGGCAAAGGAAGAAAATAATCTTTTATACCGGTTAGTAAAGTTAGGAATTTAAAAAAAGGTAGGTCGTAAGATTTAGCCAGAGCTTTAGCAACACTGACCGAAACTCCTAAAATAGCATTTGCACCTAAATTAGATTTATTTTCACTACCATCTAATTCTATTAACTTCTGATCAAATAAAAATAAATCATCAACGAAAGTGTTTATTAAATGATCTCTTATGAAATAAACTGAATTTATAGCTTTACTAACGCCTTTACCATGGAAATCTTTTGTATTATCCCTTAATTCAAGGGCTTCAAATTCTCCGGTAGAAGCTCCAGATGGCACTATAAAACTATCATAAAACACTTTTCCATTTCTTTCAACCCAAGCCCAAACCTCAACTGTAGGATTTGATCTACTATCAAGCACCCAGAAAGCCTTTAAATCTTTTAGTATAGTCTTCATATCATAACCCCCTACAATTTAATAACTAGTTCTCTTATTCTCATCCACTAAAAACTCTTTCAAATCTTTTGAAAGATACTTCTTAAGTTTTAGATTAGCAGACTTTATCTTCTGCCTTATTCTTTCTTTAGAATATCTTTTACCGTATACTGAAAAGATTAATTCGCTTATTTGATCTAGAGTTTTGGAAACGCCATCAAATAGCCCATAATACTCTATAATCATAATTTTTTCTTCATCTTCAAGAAAATTCATTATTGCCTTTAAAATACTTTCTTTAATTTTTAATTTTTCAAAATTATTTTCGGGTTCTTCATGAACGCTCGATTCCATAAATTCTTCGACAGTTTTTGGACTATCTGAAAACTTAAAATCCTGTAAAGACAGCTCCGTTCTTAAAAGAACAAATCTTGCTATCCTAGAATATTTCTCTCTTAACTCATTTATTTTCGATTTGTATATTTTTCTAAATATATCATCATTTTCATTTAAGTTTGGATTCTCAGATTTTACTTTTTGTTTTACTTCATCACCAAACATGTATTCAATTAGTTCAGGAAAAGTTGGTACAGATTTATATTTATGTACATAATTTTCATAAGATTTTATGAATTTAGAGTACTCTAGGTATACTGAAAGAGGCACCTTAACAGTAGTATCATGATATGTATTTCTAATAAGGGAGTGATATATCCAATAGGAAGCGTAGGTTGAAAATCGCACATTATACCTTGATAAATCATATTTTTGTATAGCTTCTAAGGCAGCAGCTACACCATCAGATATACCTTCTAAATAATCCATTTTGGAATGCGAAAATAATTTATAAATTTTTATGATATATGGAAAAACAAGGGAAATAAGAATAATTTTAGCTTCCATTCTTCCATTTTGAGCATCATATATTATTTTCAATTCCTCTTCTTTTGAAATATTTTTAAAATTTTTATAATTTTCAAGGGCCCATGTATAATCATTAAACGAACCTATCTTTATTTTTCTATACAAATCCTCTACATTTTTATCCCTAAATGAAGTGTTTATAGATGAAGAAAGCTGGGTTTCAAACTCCTTTTCTAATCCTTTCTTGGATTTCCTTAACTTTTTCATAATCTCCCTTCCTTACAAAATCTCTTAAATTTTTTATTAGATGCTTTTTCTCGAGATTCTTAAGTAATTTAGAAAAATATTCAGCTCTTTCTTCATCACTTATTTGCAAACTAATTTTGACAGCCAAAGGAAAGATTCTTGATAA
>JBKBIY010000062.1:0-7530 GCA_046294045.1 bacterium
GATGGAAGGGTTGATGGGGAAGTTTTCTCGGAGGAATTCGAGGAATTTTTGACCTGCAGGAGAAAGGATTGCTATATCCCTTGAAAAAGGTGATTTTTCCGCACTTTTTATATGAGCTAAAATAAGAGGATCTATCTCTTCTATTTCTTCAGCTTCCAGTTGCCTGTTTATAAGCGTTTCTCTTGACAACTGCTGAGTGTATAAGTTAAATATACTTTCTCTACCGATGTTTTGGTTATCCATTTTTTACCTCCTTCTTCCCCCTTCTTTCCCCTTATTCCCCCTCCTGCTGCTATTAACAATATTTTTTCAAAATTTAAAAAAATGTTACAAAAGGATTAAATTTTTTTTACAAAATTGGTGGATTCTAAAAAGTTTTGGGCAAAAGTGTTTGCTAGATTGGTTATATTACCTGCTCCTACAAAAACTACTATGCTATCTTTATTATTTATTAATTTTTCAAGTAATTTTTGGGTTTGTTCGAAAGTTTCGATGTAAAAAATATTTTCTTCTTTTTCGGCTTGTTTTTTTATGTTTAGCGTAAGGTTTTCTGAGGATATTCCGGGAATGGGGTTTTCACCTGCTTCGTAAATTGGTAAAATTATAAGATAATCCATTCCTTTAAATACTGTTATTAAATTTTCCCAAAACATCATTGTTCTAGTGTATCTATGGGGTTGGAATATCACTATTCTTTGGTAATTTTTGTATACCTTATTTAAGTTACTTAAAAGTGATTTAATTTTTTTAGGATTATGGGCGTAATCGTCAACTATTATTAATCTTTTGTTTTTTATAACCTCGTTAAAGAGGATTTCAAATCTTCTTTTTGCAAAGGGGATGGATTCTGAAATAAGACAAAGTTTTTTAAGTGTTTGGATGTTTTCTGTAATAGAGAATATGATTGAGGCTGTGGCTATAAAATTGAGGGCGTTATAGGTACCTATGGTTTTAAGTTGAACTCTTCCAATTTCCTCCTCTTTTTCTTTTATGTTTATTTTAAGTGTAAAGTTGATTAAAGGGTATCCATTGCGCTCCGTTTGAGCTAAATTTTGAAAAGAAATGTAAGGAAGATCTAAAGAGATGAAAACATCTGAAAAAACATTTGGCTTTGATTCACCAAAAATTATGTCCGGTTTAAAATCATTTTCTTTAATAAAATTAATTAACTCGGTATCATTGGAGATTATTAATTTACCGTTGTTAAGTTTTATTTTTTTTACGAATTCGGTGTAGATGTCTTTGAGTTTATTTTGAGGGTTATTTGTATTTTTGAATTTTTGGCTGTTAAGGTTTATGTCTACTGCCAGGTCTGTTATTAATCCTATGTGTGAGGGGTAGTTGGTAAGGCTTCCATCGGATTCATCAGCTTCTAAAACTACCATATCTGAATTATTCCATATAATATTAGAGTCTATTTCTTTTATCCATCCACCTGTTATGAGGTTAGATTTTATTTCTAATTTGTTTAGGGCTATGCCGGTGATGGTAGTAGTTGTGGTTTTACCTGAGCTTCCTGTAATGGATATAACTTGCTTATTTTTTAGGATTTCATTAAGGTATTCTGATCTATGTAAGAGGGGGATTTTTAATTGTTTAGCTTTTATGAATTCTGGGTTATCCGGGGTTATAGCTGAGGAATAGACAAACAGATTCAGATCTTGGGTGATATTTTGTGAGGATTGGTTATAAAATATTTTTATTCCCATTTTTTCGAGTTTTTCGGTTATATAGGTTTTTTTGAGGTCGCTTCCGATGGTTTGGTTATTTAAAAGGGTTGATATTTGAGCAAGGGCACTCATTCCTATGCCACCAATACCACTAAAGAAAATTTTCATAAATTCCCTCTCCTTATTTTTTTATTTTATTTGATTTGATTTTATTTTATTTGATTTTATTAGTATTTGGGTTGTTTGTTTTGGATTATATTTATGTAGTTATTTATTCCTTTAGCTATGGCATTTGCTAATTTTTCAAGATTTTGTGGGTTTGTTAGTTTTATGGCATCATTGTAGTTACTAATAAAACCGAGTTCTAGTAGGACTGATGGTACGGAATTGTATTTTAACACATAAAAATTAGCTTGTCTTATACCTTTATCGTCAAAGATGTTAGTTTTTACAAGTTCTTGATGGATGGCTTGAGCAAGGGGGTAATCTATGTCTTTATTGTAGAAAGTCATGACACCGTTAGCGAAAGAGTATGTTGAAGCGTTTATATGTACAGAAACAAAGAAGATAGCTTTGTTATTTTTGGCTACATTTACTCTTGCTTGGAGTTCTTCGGAATCTACGGGGCTTCCCGTTAGTTCATAATCTCCTCGTCTTGTTAATATTACATTGTACCCAAGTTTTCTTAATTTTTGTTCAAGTAGTAAGGAAATTTGTAAAGTTATATTTTTTTCTTGTAGGTTTAGGTTTCTATTTACTGCGCCGCTATCTTTTCCACCATGCCCAGGATCTATAACTATTACCTGCCCCTTACCTAGCGGTAAAACATCTTCCAAAGTATTTATATCATCTCTTTTGTATGAAACTAAGAAATTGGCTATTCTACCAGTATTGGATATTGAATCTAATGAAATGTTGATTTTATACCCTTCTTTAGGGGTTACTACTATTCTTGTTATTGGGAAAGGAGAGGTTTGATGTTGAGAATATTTTATAGTTTGGACAAAATCAGAAGTTACTTCTATTTCGTTTGAAGACACTGTTAAGATGGTATTGTATAGATCTATGTACCATTTTCCGTTGTCTAGTCTGTTTATGGTGTAGTCGGCGGATTTTTCAATGTTAATTGAGATAGCTAGGTTATTTCCAGAGATGTAAGGGGTTATTTGAAAAATTTTGATAGTATCTTGGTTTTCGGGGTTGTAATCGTATTTAACAGGTTTTGCGTAAAGAACCGGTAATCTATCTGAAAATATAAGTTGCAATTGATTTGGTAAAATTCTTGACATATGTTGAACTTTTTGTCCACTTTTAAGTTCAACTACTACTCTAACTATTGCTGGCATTTCGTTAAACTGAGAAATTCTTATTTGTTCAATGTACTCATGAGAAGACAGTATTTTTTGTCTAAATAGATCTGGGGATAATGTACAATCTTTTAAATCTATAACAAATCTTAGGGGGTCGTTTAGGTAGAAGTTTTTTTGAATTTTTATTTCTTTGGAGCTGTTTATAACTACTGCGTCGTCTATGATTGATATATCTTTTATTTGGGGATAAAAATAAACTTTACCTTTGTCGTAATCAAAAATTGCCGAAAATCCTATGTTATTTGAGACGCTACTAAAAGGGATATAGATTTTGTCTTCATGTATGAGGGGGGAGAATGTGGTTTTAAATTTAGGCATATCATTTGACACCAAAACACAGTCTATTATTTTGTTAGTTGTATCCTTATTTATGGTAACATTCCAATCCACAAACCCAAGAGATTTCATAAATATTACAAAATCTTCTTGAGAGAAGTATATTTCTTTTTCTGTGATTATAGGGTTTTCTTTGAATGGTATTATTTTATCTTTGTATATGAAATCTATTTTAGGGATGGGGGAGGATTTTGATTGAACCAGAATTATTAAAAAAATTAAAAGAAAATGAAGAATTCTTTTCATTTTCTCACCCCCTGTCCCCTTAATTTTATGTTACCTACCTAAAATAAACCTAATTTTTATTTCTATTTCCCCTTTATAAAAACCTTTTACTTCATTAAAATTTAATGTTTGTTACTTTTTTTTAACATTTTTTTTAAGATTTTTCAAAGATTTTTGAGAAAAATAGCAGTGTTATGAGGAATGTGGATTCTAGATTTGAAATAATAAATCAAAAAATGGATGAAATAAACAGAAAAGTAGAACAGAAGATTAACTTAGATGACAGGTTTTCACAAATTTTTTCAGGACAGCTAAGAAATGATATAAATAATTCTGTTAATACACAAGCTTCAATTGAACAAATACTTAAACAAATGAATTCTTATAATAACTTCAATATTCTTAACAGTTTTGATAAAAACGCTATAATAGAGTTTAGGGGTTTTAAGATGAAAGCAGAGGTAGCAGCAAAATTTATAGAACTTGAAAGAATGATAAAACAATATTTCCCCGGTAGAGAAGTTATAATAACTTCGGGTATGGATGGAAAACATATGCCTAACAGTGCTCATTATAGGGGAGAAGCCCTTGATTTTGTAGTAGAACCGTTAACAGTGGAAGAATCAAAAATTGTAGAAAAATTAGCCGAAAAAGCAGGTTTTAAAGTATACAACGAATACATTTATGACAGCCCTTACAAAACAGGTCCCCATATGCATATCCAGTTATAATCAGTAATAAATTATCAGTTGTCAGCTATCGGCTACCGAAAGCTAGTTGAACATCTTTTTCTATCTGCTTAGCCAAGCTTTGCAAATTCCTAAAATTTTTTATTTTCCTTATGAATTTTAATAGTTCCACTTTTATGGGTTTATAGTAGATATCAAGATTGAAATCTTTGATCCATACTTCTGCTGAGATGTCAAAGCTATTTATAACTGGTCTTGGACCTATGTGTAGTAAACCCTCAAAAACTTTGTTTTTAAATTCTTCTTCTAGGATGTAAACTTTTGTTTTATATATTCCGAAGTAGGGGATGATTTTATACGGAGGAAGGAGGATATTTGCGGTAGGAAACCCTATTTTTCTACCTATTTTATTACCTTCAATAACAATCCCGCTTAAAGAATATGGCCTTCCTAGCATATTGTTTACATCTTCTAATTTTCTGGGATTGTTTATTAAGTAATTCCTTATTAAACTGCTGTGAATAGTTTTATTTTTGTATCTTACCGGCGGAGTAATTATAAGTTGGTATTTATATTTTTTGGATAATAATTTTAGGGTTTTTGTGTTACCTTTGGCAGATTTACCAAATCTAAAATCGTAACCTACTGAAACTACATCAAAATCTGTTAAAATTTTTAAATATCTTATAAATTCTTCAGGTTCCAGAGTATAAATATTTTTAAATATTAGAAACTCTAGTTTTAAGTTTGGGAAGATTTGGGAAAGCGTTTCTTCTTTTTCTTTGTTAGTTGTAAGTAAGCAGTTATTAGTATTTTTGAAAAAGATTTTAGGACTTGTGTCAAATGTTATTAAAAATTTTTCTCTTATGTCTTGGTTGTATATTTTTTGTATAACTTGTTGATGACCTAGATGTATACCATCAAAAAAACCTAGAGCTATTCCTATCATTAAGTTGTATTCCTTTCCTTGATTGTTAGAGGTTTTTGGTGGGGTTTTAGTGGGGTTTAGTGGGGCTTTAGTAAGGTTTTAATACTTTTTTTATTTTGAAGTTTATAAGATTATCTGAGTATGCTATTGCTAGTGTTTCTTTTTTACGATCCTTTACAACAAAAATATTTTTGTCGTTATATTTTCCTTTTTTTTCGGTATGTATCACATTTTGTACTGTAAAACTATGCCCGTTTCTGACTTTGAAAACTGTTTTATCATTAACAATTACGAAAGGAAAGTTGTTAAGGTAATCTTCAACTTTTAAAATTTTTTCAAAAATATTTGGTGAATTTTTTATTTCTTCTATTGTGAATGCTTCCTCAAGTGTAAAGTCGTTAGAACTTTTTCTTACAAGGAAAGCTAAGGTTAGTGGTACCCCTATTTTATCTCCTATATCTTTAATTACGGACCTTACGTAGGTACCTTGAGAACAATCCATTTCTAATTGGATTCTATATTCATTTCTAAAATAGTAATTATCAATTAATTTTAGGGAGTATATGTATACGGTAGTTGTTTTCTCTTCAATTAATGTTTTATTTAATATTTGTGCTAATTCATATAGTTTTTTCCCTTTAATTTTTTTGGAGCTGTATGCAGGGGTTAATTGAGTAAATTTACCTAAGTATGAAGGCAAAAGATCTTCAATTTTTTTTGTTATTTCTTGAAAAGAGGTATTATCTATTTTAATTTCTTTGGTAATTTTACCTAAGGTGTCGAGGGTGTCGGTTTCTTTACCTACTATTACTTCGAAAATGTAGGATTTATTTTTGCTTATATAGGGTAATAATTTAGTAGCTTTGTTTATGAAGATAACGAGGACGCCTGCTGCGTTAGGATCGAGTGTACCACTATGTCCTGCTTTTTCTACCAAATCTCCTGTTATACCTTGTTCTTTATAAAATTTTCTTAGTTTCTGGTTTAGAATGGTTTTGATTTTTTCAAGATATTGTGTTGAAGAAAATCCTGGTGATTTGTTTACCGCTAATATTCCGTCTATCATATTTCCTCCTTAGGTTTAAAATATTTTTTTAAGAAATTTAGTGAAAGACAGAGTAATTTTTTAAAAATTGGAGTGTGACATTATCATTCCTGCTATTACTGCGGAGGAGAAATTAGCAAGGTTTCCTATTATTAGAGCTCGTAATCCAAGTTGTGCTATGGTAGGTCTTATTTTGGGTTCAAGTGCTCCTATTCCCCCTATTTGTATTCCTATTGAGCTAAAGTTAGCGAATCCTGCTAGAGCGTAGCTTAAAATTATTTTGGTTTGCATTGATAAAGCGTCTGGATTTTCTGCTATAGTCTTTGCAAAATTACTGTAAGCTACAAATTCATTTATCACTATTTTTTGGCTTATGAAATTTGCTGCTAAAAATGCTTCTTGCTTCGGTATACCTAATAAGTAAGCTATTGGATAGGCTATTAATGATAAAATATCCTGAAAAGTGAAAGGCTTTAATGAAGATAAAAACGGTGTTACTGAAAATAACCATTTAGTTATATTAAAAACAAGATCATTAAGTAGTGCTATAAGGCTTATGAAGGCTAGTAACATGGCTCCTACGTTGAAAGCAAGGAACATTCCATCTCTTGCCCCTAAAGTTATTGCTTCAAATAAATTTGTACCGGGTTTTTCAAGTTTTATTTTAATATCTCCTCGTGTAACGGGGTCTCCTGTTTCAGGTATCAAAGTTTTGGACATATAAACTGAAGCGGTAACTGATAGAATTATGGCTGTAAGTAAGTGACCTGCTATTGTAGGTATGTAAGGGCTAATCATAGCTACATAAGCTGCCATAACTCCACCAGCCATGGTCGCCATTCCTGCGGACATAACCGTAAATATCTCTGATCTTGTTAGCAAAGCAAGGAAAGGTTTAATTATTAATGGGGCTTCGGTTTGCCCTACAAATAGTTTTGCAGAAGCTACAACCGACTCTGCTCCCGAAGTACCTAAAACCCTCATCATCACCCAAGCATATGCCTTTATTATTAACTCCATAACCCCAATATAATAGAGAAAGTAAATAAGTGCTCCAAAAAAAACTATCGTAGGTAAAATTATGAAAGTAAAATTCACTAACGAAGGCTCTAAATTATTCGTTATAAAGCTTGCAAATAAGAAATTTATACCTTTTTTAGCATACTCCATTAAGGCTAAAAACACATCATTTGCAGCTTTGAAAATCCCTACCACATCCTGCGTTAATAACAATAACATTGCTAATATTAACTGGAATAAAAATCCT